>NZ_JBHVAK010000058.1:0-41859 GCF_042667085.1 Nocardia sp. NPDC057353 | reverse complement strand
CGCCGCCAACCGTGTGGCTGGTACGTGTGGTGGGCTGGTTTTTGTTTATAAGACACAGCGTTTGCCCCCGGGTGGCGCCGGGGGGGGGGCGACCGCCGCGGCGACCGGAGTGAAATGACCCCTGGCGTGGAAATCGGAACGGGCCTGGAGCATGTCGGCCGTATCACCGGTGAACCGGGTGGCGGCGCCGGTGAGCAGGCTGACATATCCCTGGCGAGCGAGGTCGAAACTATGTCCGCTGCCGCACCGCAATGCGCGGCCGACGGCGGCGAGCGCGAGTCCGCAATTCGGACACGCGAGTAACTCGGCGAGCTCGGCGAGTACCGCGCTGCTAGCTGGTGACACTCTTCAGTTCGTCACCCAGTGCAGCCGCTTCATCCGGTGTGAGCTCGACGACCAGCCGTCCGCCACCCTCGAGTGGAACCCGCATGACGATCCCACGCCCTTCCTTGGTTGCCTCGAGGGGACCGTCCCCGGTACGGGGCTTCATGGCCGCCATCCTCTGCTCCCTCCAGATCTGCGCGATATTCCCGCGCACTTCTCGGAACTACAGTTGTCACCAACCGGTGCGCGCGTCGACAATCGGCGCGATACACCGGCTTCTATTCTTCCCTATCCCGCTTCTTCTCGGACAGGTGAGTTCGAAAACGAGTCCTCGAACCGCACCCAGCAGTCCGCCAGGTGGTCGTCCACCATTCCCACCGCCTGCATCAGGGCATAAGCCGTGGTCGGGCCCACGAACCGGAATCCGCGCTTTTTCAGCGCGCGCGCCATGGCGGTGGATTCCGGGGTCACGGCGGGAATCTCGGCGGCGGTGCGCGGCCGCGGGCGCGGCGGCGGGGCGAACGACCAGAGCAGCGCGTCCAGCCCGCCGTCCAGCTCGGCCGCGACCCTGGCATTGGCGACGGCGGCCTCGATCTTGGCCCGATTGCGCACGATGCCCGCGTCGGCGAGCAGCCGCTCGACGTCGGCCGGGCCGAACGCGGCCACCTTCTCGATGGCGAAATCGGCGAAGGCGGCGCGGAAGGCGGGGCGCTTGCGCAGGATGGTGATCCAGGCGAGGCCGGACTGGAAGGCCTCGAGGGACATGCGCTCGAAGAGCGCGTCGTCGCCGTGCAGGGTGCGGCCCCACTCGGCGTCGTGGTAGTCGAGGTAGAGCTGGGAGCCGAGCGGCCACGGGCAGCGGATGCGGCCGTCGTCCGCGGGCGCGCTCACGGCTCGCCCGGGTGGGTGATCCGGCGCGGGCGGGCCGGTTGGTCGGCGCTCGGGGGTGCACCGTCACCGGCTGCCGGGAGCGCGAATTCGCCGGTGCGGTACGGCGTGTTCCCGGCGGTGGGAATCTCCGCGGTAGCGGGGTGGGAGACGGCGGGTACCGCGGGCTGCGCGCGGTACCCGGCCTCGCCCCAGCTCCCGAGCGCGGTGCCTGCCCGGCCTGCCTGCGCGGGGTCGGCCGTCCCCGGCGACCCGTCCTGGCCTGCGCGCGCCAGGGCGAGCTCGTGCTGCAGCTCGTCGATGCGCTCGGCGAGCCGGGCCAGCGCCCAGTCCACCTCGGCGGCCTTGTACCCGCGGACCACCTGCTGGAAGCGCAGCGCGCGGACGTCGGCGCCGCTGACGCCCGCGGCGGGCAGCACCGTCGCGGTCGTACCGTCGGGCAGCGGCCCGAGCTCCTCGGCCCGGCCGAAGACGGCGCCCGCCAGCAGGAAGAGCACCGCGGCCACCAAACCGACGATCAGCACGTACAGCAGCAGCGTGAGCATGCCTGCGAGCTTATTGGTGCGGCCGGGCTACAGGTGCCGGGTGGTGTCGATGCCGAGCGACATCCCCGCCAGCCCGCGCCTGCGCACCGCCAGCTTGTCGGCGACCTCGCGCAGCGCCTTGGCCGCCGGGTTGTCCGGGTCGCGCAGCACGATCGGGGTGCCCTCGTCGCCGGACTCGCGCAGCGCCTGCTCGATCGGGACCTGCCCGAGCAGCGGCACCGTCGCGCCGACCGCGCGGGTCAGCCGGTCGGCGACGGCCTGGCCGCCGCCGGAGCCGTAGAGCTCCATCCGGTCGCCGTTCGGCAGGTCCAGCCAGGACATGTTCTCCACCACGCCCGCGATCCGCTGCCTGGTCTGCAGCGCGATGGCGCCCGCCCGCTCGGCCACCTCGGCGGCGGCGGGCTGCGGGGTGGTGACCACCAGGATCTCGGCGTTCGGGATGAGCTGGGCGATGGAGATGGCGACGTCGCCGGTGCCGGGCGGCAGGTCCAGCAGCAGCACGTCCAGGTCGCCCCAGAAGACGTCGGCGAGGAACTGCTGCAGCGCGCGGTGCAGCATCGGGCCGCGCCAGACTACCGGGGTGTTGCCCTGGGTGAACTGCGCGATCGAGATCATCTTCACGTCGTGCGCGATCGGCGGCATGATCATCCGCTCCACCTGGGTGGGGCGGGCGTCGGTGCCGAGCATGCGCGGGATGGAGTGGCCGTAGATGTCGGCGTCGAGCACGCCGACCGAGAGGCCGCGCGCGGCCATGGCGGCGGCCAGGTTGACCGTGACGCTGGACTTGCCGACGCCGCCCTTGCCGGAGGCGACGGCGTAGACGCGGGTGAGCGAGCCGGGCTGGGCGAACGGGATGACCGGCTCGGCGGAGTCGCCGCGCAGCGACTTGCGCAGTTCGGTGCGCTGCTCGTCGTTCATCACGTCGAGCTCGACGGTGACGGCGCCGACGCCGGGCACGTCGGAGACGGCGCGGCTGACCCGCTGGCTGATCTCGGTGCGCATCGGGCAGCCCGCGGTGGTCAGGTAGACCTCGACGTGCACGTCACCGGAGTCGGCGACGCCGATGCTCTTCACCATGCCCAGTTCGGTGATCGGTTTGCGGATCTCCGGGTCGTCCACCTTGGCGAGGGCGCCCCGCACGTCCGCTTCCGTTACCACTGACATGGGAACCGAGTCTAGTGGCGTCAGATGCGGGGCAGGTCCGCGGGCTTGGGCGCGACGTTGCTGCTGTACGAGTTGGCCCAGGCCATCACATTGGCGACGTAGGCCATGGAGTTGTTGTAGCGCAGGATCGCCTTGGTCTGCTGCGCGGTGTTGCGCATGTCCAGCCCGCCGTGGCAGAGGTACTTGCCCGCGGTGAGCGTGGCGTCGAAGAAGTTCTGCGGGTCGGCGATGCCGTCGTTGTTGCCGTCGGCGGCGAACTTGGTCCAGGTCTCCGGCAGGAACTGCATGGGGCCGACGGCGCGGTCGTAGCCGCTGATGTTGTCGAGCACGCCGCCGTCGCTGTCGTGGATGACGTTGTTGCCGAAGAGCGAGCCGTCCAGCACCGGGCCGTAGACCGGCTTGAGCGGGTTGCCGTCCTTGTCCGCCTTGCCGTTGTAGACGTGCGTGGACTCGACCCGGCCGATGCCTGCCAGCATGGACCAGTCCATATTGCAGGTGGGGTTCTCGGCGGCCAGCCGGTCCTCGGCGTTCTGGTACGCGGCCATCGCGATGCCCGGGATGCCGAGCGTGCCCGCGGGCAGGTCGGCGGCGACCCGGTCGCCTGCCAGCGCCACCGACTTGACCTGCGGGGGCGGGGCCGCCTTGGCCATGAGGTTCTCGGTGGGCGCGACGGCCGCGACCGGCTGGGCACCGACGACCTCGGCGGAATCGACGGCCTCGACCTCCGGCTCCAGCGTGTCCCCCGGCTCGTTGGTGAGCAGGTCGCGCGGGTTCGGCAGGTGCTGCGCGAGGGCGGCGGGGCTGACGTTCGTGGCGGCGGTGACGGCCGCGAGGCCCGCCGGTACCAGGCCGGTCAGCGCGAGAACCGAGCTGCGCTTGAAGGACGCGGTTTGCTGCTTACGGTGACGCCCCACGATGCGCTGACCCTCCATGCTCGACGCTCGGACAAGCAGAGGCTACAGCAGCCGAGATGTTTTTGTTACCCCTTCGTGATGCGCATAGTGTTTAACCGGTTCTGACCTGCGATTTTATTCGTGATTCGATCGTGATCGGCGGGAATTGCCGATCACGATCGGGTCAGCCCGCGGGCGGGGCGGGCGGCGCGGGCAGCGGGATGGTGATCCCGAACGGCAGCACCAGCCCGGGCGGCGGGGCCGCCGGGTCCTGGGCGGGGGCGACCGGCTGCCCGTCCGGGCCGAACTCCAGCGGCTTGCCGTCCGGGCCGAGCGGGCGGTCCTGCTGCGGTGCGGCCGGGCCGGGCTGCGGCAGGTTCTCGCCCTGCGGAGCCTGCGGGCCGGCCTGGGGGAGGTTCTGACCCTGCGGAGCCTGCGGCCCGGGCTGCGGCAGCGTCTCGCCCTGGGGCGGCTGCGGGCCGGGTTGCGGGAGCGTGCGGCCCTGCGACTGGGTGGGTGGGCAGAAGATGCCGCACGGGATGGGCGGCAGCCCGGGAATGGTGATCATCGGCTCGGGGACCGGTGTGCTCGTCGTGGCGGGCGCGGGCTCCTCGAGCGGGATCCCCTCCGGCGTCGTACCCGGGATCGCGGCCGGGATGGTGCCCGGCGCCGAGGCGGCGAGGACGCCGGGCGCGGTGCCCCAGCCCCCCGACCCCGGCACGATCGCCTCCGGCGACACCCGCCCCGCCGCGGGCGCCCCACCCGACCGATACGCCGCCGACCAACTCAACACATCAGCCGCGTACGACATCGAATTGTTGTACCGCAACACCGCACGCAACTCCTGCGCCCGATCCCGCAGATCCAACCCCCCACTGCACAGATACTTCCCCGCCGCCAACGCCGCATCGAACACATTGTGCGGATCCGACGCCCCGTCCCCGTTCCCGTCCGCCGCGTAATGCACCCACGTCGAGGGCAGGAACTGCATCGGCCCCACCGCCCGCACGAACCCACCACCCGACGCCGGAATCACCTCGTTACCCGGCAACGTCCCATCCAACGCCGGACCGAAGATCGGCGTCACCGTCGTCCCCGCCGCATCCGTCCGCCCACCACCGGCATGCCCGGACTCGATCCGCCCGATCCCCGCCAACAGATTCCACGACACCCCACACCCCGGCTGCGCCGACGCCAACGCCAACTCCGCATTCCGATACGCCGCAAGAACGACCTCCGGAATGCCGAGCAACCCCGACCCCGAGGGCAGGGCGATGTTCCGCAACACCGGCCCACCACCCACCGGAACCGCACCGTCGGCAGGCGGCACCACCGCCCGCAACTCCCGCGCGACGACACTGTTCTCCAGGGGCAGGAGCCCGACAATGCGGGACTGCGGTGTCTGGGACGGATCGGCCGCAGCGCTCGTCCCGCTCCCGGTGGAACCCACCAGAAGCGCCTCGCCCGCATCGCCCGCGTCGTTGGCCGAGACCATCGAACCCGAGCCGACGGACGCCAAACCCGCTGCTACCAATAGTGACACCGTGATCGGGGCAGATTTGCGCACGTGATCACTCACCAATCTATCGTCATGGGAGCAACTGTCCGGGACATCCCCTTCCCTGACGTTGCTCTGGACAACGGTATCCAGGTTACCCACCGGTCAGAACGTTGTCGGTCGATTCCCGAGATCGCTTTCGGCCCGCTCCTCCGTTACCGGTGCCGGTCCGGCACCCTTCTTGCGATTCGCTTTGCCCGGCTTCCCGGATCGCGCCGGGGTCGGCGGACCGCCGTGCACCGCCTCGATCCGCTCCAGGATCTCGCGCATCTCGTCCAGCTCGCGGCGCAGGTAGTCCCTGGTGGCGACCTCGCCGACGGCGATCCGCAGCGCCGCCAGCTCCCTGGCCAGGAACTCGGTGTCGGCCTTGGTCTGGGCGGCGCGCAGCCGGTCCTCCTCCAGCGAGACCCGGTCCCGGTTGTCCTGCCGGTTCTGCGCCAGCAGGATCAGCGGCGCCGCGTACGCGGCCTGGGTGGAGAAGGCCAGGTTGAGCAGGATGAACGGGTACGGGTCCCAGCGCAGCGCGATGACGAAGACATTGAGCAGCACCCAGACGATCACGACCAGGGTCTGGATGGCCAGGTACCGGCCGGTGCCGAGGAAGCGCGCGATCCGCTCGCTGCCCCTGGCCAGCGCCTCGGAGTCCCAGTCGATGCGGAAGCGGCCGCCCGCCGCCGGGGTCTCCAGCCGCTGCCTCGCCGGGTTGGCGGGTCGGCTGCCGCCGGTGTTCGGGACGGTGCGGACCAGGCTGTCATCGGTCACTGCCCGCGACTCCTTCCGGTAGTTCCTCGGTGTCGCGCCAGTCCTCGGGGAGCAGGTGGTCGAGCACGTCGTCCACGCTGACCGCGCCGAGCAGGTGGTTCTCCGCGTCGACGACGGCGCCGCAGACCAGGTTGTAGGTGGCGAAGTAGCGGGTGACGGCGGAGAGCGACATCTCCGGCCGCAGCGGCGAGAGGTCGGAGTCGAGCATGCCGCCGACCAGGTGCGCTGGCGGCTCCCGGAGCAGCGCCTGCAGGTGCACGCAGCCCAGGTAGCGGCCGGTGGGGGTGGCGGTCGGCGGCCGGACCACGAAGACCATGGAGGCCAGCGCGGGGGTGAGGTCCGGGTTGCGCACCCTGGCCAGCGCCTCGGCGACGGTGGTGGCCGGGGTGAGGATCACCGGCTTGGGGGTCATCAGGCCGCCCGCGGTGTCCGGGGAGTGCTGCAGCAGCCTGCGCACCGGCTCGGACTCCTGCGGGTCCATCAGCGCGAGCAGCGACTCCCGCTCCCCGGTCTCCAGCTCGCCGAGCAGGTCGGCGGCGTCGTCCGGGTCCATCGCCTCCAGCACGTCGGCGGCCCGGCCGACCTCCAGCTTGCCGAGCAGCCGCACCTGGTCGTCGTCGGAGAGCTCCTGGACGACGTCGGCGAGGCGCTCGTCGTCCAGCGCCTCGGCCACCTCGACCCTGCGCTTCTCCGGCAGCTCGCGCAGCCGCTGCGCGACGTCGGCCGCGCGCAGCCCCTCGAACTGCTCCAGCAGCTGGGTGACGTCCTGCCCCGGCCTGCCGATCTCGTACGGGGTGAGCCCGGTGACCCGCACCCAGTCGACCACGTGCACCGTGCGCCGCCTGCCCAGCCTGCGGTGCCCGCGCACCGCCACCCTGGTCACCCGCCAGTCCCTGGTCCGGGTGAGCTCGATCCCGAGGTCGACCACGAACACGTCGACACCGGCGAGGTCGGGGAGCTCGGAGTCGTTGACCCGGACCGAGGAGTCGACGATCTGTGCCACCGCGAGCAGCTCGCCGGGGCGCTGGGTGAAGCGGCGCAGGCTCACCGTCCCGGTGTTCAGCGTGACCACGCCCGGCTCGATCGCGGTCACCCTGAGCATGGGCACGAAGATCCGCCGCCGGGTCGGCAGCTCCACCACCAACCCGTGCACCCTGGGCTGTTGCCGGTCGTAGCGGACGGCGACCACCACGTCGCGCACCCTGCCGATAGACTCCCCGTCCGGTCCCAGCACCGCCAGACCGGCGAGCCGGGCGACGTACACCCTGGTAGCTGCCATGGCTGCCAGGCTAGAGGTTCCCCGCTCGGGCTCCGCGTCGCGCCACGGCAGCTGCGCGACCACACGAGGAGGGTCCATGAAGCCGCGCCGTTCCGTACTCGCCGTGCCTGGCAGCAACCCCAAGATGATCGGCAAGGCCAAGGGGCTCCCGGTGGACGAGGTCTTCCTGGACCTGGAGGACGCCGTGGCGCCGGTCGCCAAGGCGGCGGCCAGGGCCACCATCGTGGCCGCGCTGAACGAGGGCGGCTGGGGCGAGCAGCTGCGCGTGGTCCGGGTGAACGACTGGACCACGCCGTGGACCTACGCCGACGTGATCACCGTGGTGGAGGGCGCGGGCTCGCGGCTCGACGCCATCCTGCTGCCGAAGGTGACCGACGGCGGGCAGGTGCGCGCGCTTGACCTGCTGCTCACCCAGCTGGAGCAGGCGCACCAGCTGGAGCCGGGCCGGATCGGCATCGAGCCGCAGATCGAGAACGCCATCGGGCTGCGCAATATCGACGAGATCGCCACCGCCAGCCCGCGGGTGCAGACCCTGGTCTTCGGCCCGGCCGACTTCATGGCCAGCGTCGGCATGCGCACCCTTGTCGTCGGCGAGCAGCCCACCGGGTACGAGCCGGGCGACGCCTACCACCACATCCTGATGACCATCCTGCTCGCCGCCCGCGCGCACGGGCTGCAGGCGATCGACGGCCCCTACCTGCAGATCCGCGACCTCGACGGCTTCCGGCGGGCCGCTGCGCGCAGCGCCGCGCTCGGCTTCGACGGCAAGTGGGTGCTGCACCCGACCCAGGTCGAGGCCGCCAACGAGATCTTCAGCCCGCGCCAGGCCGACTACGACAAGGCCGAGGAGATCCTGGACGCCTACGCCTTCCACACCTCGGCGGAGGGCGGCGCGCGCGGCGCGGTCATGCTCGGCGACGAGATGATCGACGAGGCCAGCGCCAAGATGGCGCAGGTGGTCGCGGAGAAGGGCAGGGCCGCGGGAATGACGCGAACCACGCGTTTCACCCCGCCGGAGAGCGCGGCGAAATAGCACAATGGGGACATGACGAATCCCCTGGGGAATTCCGGCCGGGGCGGGCAGGGCCTGCCCACCCCGCCCTCCGGCTGGCCGGTCGGCTCCTACCCGACCTACGCCGAGGCGCAGCGCGCCGTCGACTACCTGGCCGACAACCAGTTCCCGGTGCAGAACGTGACCATCGTCGGCGTCGACCTCATGCAGGTGGAGCGGGTGCTCTACCGGTTGAACTGGGGCAAGGTGATCGGCGGCGGCGTGGTCTCCGGCGCCTGGCTCGGGCTCTTCCTCGGCCTGCTGCTGAGCCTGTTCACCACCGGCGGCGCGCTCGGGCCGCTGCTGGTCGGGTTGCTCGGCGGCATCGTGTTCGGGGTGATCTCCACCTCCATTCCCTACGCCGCGACCCGCGGCCAGCGCGACTTCGCCTCCACCATGCAGCTGGTGGCCGGGCGCTACGACGTGCTCTGCGATCCCAAGGCGGCCGAGCAGGCCAGGGACATGCTGGCGCGGCTGGCGATCTGAGCATGGATGTGATCGAACGGGTGCGCTCCGGCGTGCTCGGGCACTTCGGCACGGACCGCACCGGGGTCGACTCGGCCTCGGTGACCTTCCTCGGGCTGGAGCCCATCGAGATCATGCGGCTGGTCTCCGGCGAGTACGTGCACTACCTGACGCTCGGCGGCTCCCGGCACCCCATGGGCGACCCCGGCGACCTGCTCGCCGACCCGGTGAAGGGGCCGCGCGCCGAGCTCACGCTCACCCTGCACGCCGGGCTCGGCGCCGCCGCCGGGTTGGCCCGCACGCTCGGCGTGCTCGCCGCCTCGCCCGCGGTGGAGGGGGTCGTGCTGCAGGCCGACGCACTGCTCGACCTGAGCGAGCCGATCTGGCAGGGCGCCCCCTTCACCGCGGTGCTGCTCGGCGCCAGCGAGATCCCGCAGGTCGAGCTGCCCGAGCCCGCCGAGCCGGTGCGCTACCTGACGGTCACCCCGGTGACCGCCACCGAGGCGGCCTGGGTGCGGCTGCGCGGCGCCGACGCGCTGCGCGAGGCGTGGGCCGAGGCGGGCATCGACGTGCGCGACCCGAACCGCGGGGTGGCCCAGCTCTAGAGCCAGTTGTTGCGGTGGAAGTTGGCGTACAGGAGGGCGCAGATCGCCGAGGTCACCGCGAGCATGGCCGGGTAGCCCCAGGTCTGGCGCAGCTCCGGCATGTGCTCGAAGTTCATGCCGTAGATGCCCGCGATCATGGTCGGCACCGCGGCGATGGCGACCCAGGCGGAGATCTTGCGCATGTCGGTGTTCTGCTGCACGCCGACCTTCGCGAGCGCGGCGCTGATCAGCGCGCTCAGCGCGTCGTCGAAGTCGTTGATCCGCTCGGCGACCGTGGTGTGGTTGTCGGCGACGTCGCGCAGGTAGCGCCGCACCTCCTTGGGGACCGGGAGGTCGGCGTTGCGGCTGAGCAGCTGCAGCGGCGCGGCCAGCGGGTTCACCGCCCGGCGCAGCTCCACCACCTCGCGCTTGAGCTGGTAGATCGACTCGATGCCGACCCGGCTGCGCGGGGTGAAGACCTCCTCCTCCATCTCGTCGATGTCGTCCTCGATGGACTGCGCCACCTCGGCGTAGGCGTCGACGATCTTGTCCGCGATGGCGTGCAGCACCGCGCCGGGGCCGAGCGCCAGCTGCGTGGGGTTCGCCTCCAGCGTGCGGCGCAGGTCGACCAGCCCGGAGTGCTCGCCCCTGCGCACCGCGAGCACGAAGTCCCTGGCGGTGAAGACCACGATCTGCCCGGTCTCCACGATCTCGCTGACGCTGTGCAGGTCGTGCTCGACGTACTGCACGGTGCGCAGGACGAGCAGCAGGGTGTCGTCGTACCGCTCCAGCTTGGGCCGCTGGTGCCGCTCGGTGGCGATCTCGACGGCGAGCTGGTGCAGCCCGAAGGCGGCGGCGACGTCGCGCATCTGCGCCTCGTCCGGGTCGTGCATGCCGATCCAGACGAAGCCCTCGCCGCGGCTGCGCACCTCGGCCAGCGCGGTCTCGTGCGTGAAGCGGCCGGGCAGCCGCTCACCGTTGACGTAGACGGCGCAGTCGACGATGGCGCGCGCGGTCGGGACCGGTACCCGGTGCACCGCGGTGGCCGCGGACCCGGTGCCGCGGCCGCGGAACGGCAGCGGCGGAATGGTGGGCACCGGTCGATGCTACGGCCCGCGCTGGAAGACTGAGCGGTGTGCGCATCGATCTTCACACCCACTCCACGGCCTCCGACGGCACCGACTCACCGGCCGAACTCGTGCGCAACGCCGCGGCGGCCGGGCTCGACGTCGTCGCCATCACCGACCACGACACCACCGCGGGCTGGGCCGCGGCGGAGGCGGCGCGCCCGCCGGGGCTGACCCTGGTCCGCGGCATGGAGATGTCCTGCGTCGGGCTGGGGGAGGACGGCTACCCGGTCGCCACGCACCTGCTCGCCTACCTCTTCGACCCCGCCGACCCCGGCTTCGCCGCCGAGCGCGAGCGGCTGCGCGGCGAGCGGGTCGAGCGGCTGCGCGCCATGGCCGAGCGGATGGCGGCCGACGGGCTGCCGGTCGACCCGGACGCGGTGCTCGCCGCGGCCGGTCCGGCGGCCGGGCGGCCGCACCTGGCCCGCGCGCTGGTCGAGGCCGGTGTGGTGCCGACCGTGGACGCCGCCTTCCGGCGCCTGCTCGCCCCCGACGGCCCCTACTACGAGGAGAAGGCCGACACCCCGCTGCGCCGCGCGGTCGAGATGATCGCGGCGGCGGGCGGGGTCAGCGTGATCGCGCACGCCAGGGCCAGGGCGCGGGGCAGGCTGCTCGCGCTCTCCGACATCCGCGACCTGGCCGGGCGCGGGCTCGGCGGGCTCGAGGTCGACCACCCCGATCATCCCGCCGCGGACCGCGCGCTGCTGCGCGAACTCGCCGCCGAGCTCGGGCTGGTCTGCACCGGCTCGTCGGACTACCACGGCGCGAACAAGACCATCGCGCTCGGCGCGTGCACCACCGAGCCCGCGCAGTTCGAGAAGCTGGTGGCCGCGGCGACCGGTGCCGAGGTGATCGCGCCGTGAGGGTGCTGCGCGGGGTGAGCGGCGCGGTCGCGGCCGGGATCGTTGTATTGACGCTGGTGGTGCTCGGCACCGCGGTGCTGGCCGGGCGGCGCGGTTTCCCCGGCCCGGGTGGCGAGTCGCTGGGGTGGCACCTGGCGGTGGCCGTTGTGGTCGTCGTGGCCCAGGTGACCGCCGACCGGAAGCGGGGGCTCGCGGCGTTCGGGGCCGCGCTGGTGGTCTTCGCGGCGGCCGGGTGGTTGCTGTGGTCGCAGTGGTGGGGGTAGTTCGGTAACCCCGGTCACGGTCGGGTCACGACACACCCTTCGGTGATGGTCCCAATGGTTGCGGGTCGGTGAATGGTGCCCGAACATTCTTCCCGTGGAGGCCATCGAGACCGACGTGCTCGTCCTCGGCGGGGGACCCGCCGGCCTCTGGGCTGCCATCGCGGCGGCCGGGGCCGGTGCCCGCGTGCTCCTCGCCGACAAGGCGCGCTGCGGTGGCTCCGGGCCGACCGCGAGCGGGAGCAGCGCGCTCTGGGCGGTGCCGCCGGGGCCGGGCCGGGCCGACGCGGTGGCCGCCGCGCTGGCGCACGGCGCCGGGCTCGCCGACGCCGAGCTGCTGCACGCCGTCCTGGACGAGAGCCACCACCGGCTCGCCCGGCTCGCGCACCGCGGGCTGCGGATGACGCCGGTGCCGACCGTCGTCGCGGGCGAGGACGACCCGGTCGGGGTCGGCGGGCCGCTGCCCGCGCGGGTGCGGGTCAGCGGGGTCAGGTACCTGCGCGCGCTGCGCCGCTTCGCGCTCGACCTCGGGGTCGAGATCAGGGACAACCACCCCGCGCTGCGGCTGCTGACCGACGCCGACGGCGTGGTGTGCGCGGCCACCGGGAGGCGCACCGGCCCCCGGCCGGGGCCGTGGGCGGCGCGGGCGAGGGCCGTCGTGCTCGCCACCGGCGGCTGCGCTTTCGGCTCCGGGGCACCGGGGACCGAGGTGGACACCGGCGACGGGCTGCTCTTCGGCGCCGAAGTGGGCGCGGAGCTGTCGGGCATGGAGTTCGCCGGGGCCTACGCGCTGGTCCCGGCGATGGGCGGGGCGCCGTTCGGGCTCGGTGCGGGCTCGCCGCTGCACGGCGCCGCGCTGCACGACCGCGCGGGCGCCCCGGTCGCGGGCGCGGCGCTGGTGGAGGCGGTGGCGGCGGGGCGCGGGGTCTTCGCGGGCACCGCCGCGCTGTCGGCCGCGGCGCGCAGGCGGGTACTGCGCTACCACGTGCTCGACCAGCAGGGGCGGGTGCCGCTGCGGCCGGTGCTGCACGGGACCGTGCTCGGGGCGGGCGGGCTCGTCACCTCGGGCGACGGCGCCACCACGGTGCCCGGGCTCTTCGCGGCGGGTGATGTCACCTCGCGGGAGGGTGTCGTCGGGGCAGGTGGCGGGCACGGCGGGGCGTGGGCCATCGCCTCCGGGGTGTGGGCGGGTGCGGGGGCCGCGCTCTTCGCCGGGGTCGGCGCGCCGGCGCCGGTGCGGGTGCCGCACGGGGCGGGGGCGGTGCCCGCCGGGCTGCACCCGGTGTGCCGGTTCGACCCGCGCGCGGTGGTCGGCTCGGTGCGCGAGCACACGGTTCCGCTGCGCCGCAGCTACTGGCGCAGCGCGGGCACGCTGCGGGACACCGTCGCCGAGCTGGACGGGCTCTGGCCCGCGGCGCGCTTCGAACTCGGGGGGAGCGGCGCGGGTCTGCTGCGCTCCCGCCAGGCCGTCGCGCTGCTCGCCGCCGCCCGCTGGAGCGCGCACGCCGCGCTGGCCCGCGCCGAGAGCCGGGGGCTGCACCGCCGCACCGACCACCCCGGGGTCGAGCCGCACGGGCTCGCCCGCATCCGGGTCGGCGGGCTCGACGCCGTCTGGCTGCGCTCCGACCCGCTGCCCCGCGCGGACGTCCCCCGCCTCGACGCCCGGCGCGAAGCCGCGCGCTCCCGCGCCGCCGAACTGCCGCCGGGCGCGACCGCCCTGCCGCCGTCGGCCTGAATCGCCGTGCTCACGCGGGCCCCGCGCCTGCGGCGGGATTGCTCACCGCCGAAGTTCGGTGAACGGCGAGCCTTTGCTCACCCAGGGGTAATTCCCGCCACCTACGCTCGGACGATGAGGTTCGTACGGGGAGACCGGTTTGGCGCAGGGGGAAGCGGGCCGGCAGAATGGGTCGGATTCCGATCCTGTGCCACCGCCGGGTTCGGATATGCCGCTGATCCCGGCGCGCGACGTACCGTCGCACCCCGTGGATCAGTATCGATCTCCGGTCCGGATGACCCCGTCCGGCTCCGCGCTCTCGTTCCGCCCGCCCGGTACTCGCCGGTATCCGCCGTTGCGTGACGAAAATCACAGCCAGTCCGAAAAGGGCCGGTAGCGGCATCGATGAGCCCCGTGAGACACCTCATACCCGATACCCGGCGGTAACCGTTTTCCGGTCTAGCCACGCACCAAGCAGGAGTGAAATCGTGTCACCTGTGACTGACGCACCGAATGCCACCGCGGACCGCAGCGCCGACGACGCGGCCAGCCTTTCTGCGATCACCCACGACGAAATCTTCGCGGGCCACCTCGGCGGCAAGCTCTCCGTGGAGCTCTCGTCCCCGCTGGAGACCCAGCGGGATCTGTCGATCGCCTACACGCCGGGTGTCGCCCAGGTGAGCCGCGCGATCGCGCAGGACGAGGCGCTCGCCAAGCGCTACACCTGGACCGACCGGCTGGTGGTCGTGGTCAGCGACGGCACCGCCGTGCTCGGCCTCGGCGACATCGGCCCGCGCGCCTCGCTGCCGGTCATGGAGGGCAAGGCGGCGCTGTTCAAGAAGTTCGCCGACCTGAACTCCATCCCGATCGTGCTGGACACCAAGGACGTCGACGAGATCGTCGAGACCCTGATCCGGCTGCGCCCCAGCTTCGGCGCGGTGAACCTGGAGGACATCTCGGCGCCGCGCTGCTTCGAGATCGAGCAGCGCGTCATCGAGGCGCTGGACTGCCCGGTCATGCACGACGACCAGCACGGCACCGCCATCGTGGTGCTCGCCGCGCTGAACGGCGCCGCCCGCGTGCAGGGCCGCGGCATCGCCGACCTGAAGGTCGTGGTCTCCGGTGCGGGCGCCGCGGGCGTCGCGTGCACCAACATCCTGCTCGCGGCGGGCGTCGCCGACGTCACCGTGCTCGACTCCAAGGGCATCGTGAGCCGGGAGCGCGGCGACCTGAACGCCATCAAGGCCGAGCTCGCGAGCCGCACCAACCCGCGCGGCCTGAACGGCGGCGCCGCCGAGGCCCTCGCCGGCGCCGACGTCTTCCTCGGGCTCTCCGCCGGGCTGATCGCCGAGGAGCTCATCGCCTCGATGGCGCCGGAGTCGATCGTCTTCGCCATGTCCAACCCGGACCCGGAGATCCACCCCGACGTGGCGCGCAAGTACGCCTCGATCGTGGCCACCGGCCGCAGCGACTTCCCGAACCAGATCAACAACGTCCTCGCCTTCCCCGGCGTCTTCAAGGGCGCGCTGGACGCCGGTGCCCGCCGCATCACCGAGGGCATGAAGCTCGCCGCGGCCAACGCCATCCTCAGCGTCGTCGCCGACGAGCTCGGGCCGGACAAGATCGTGCCCAGCCCGCTGGACCCGCGGGTCGCCCCCGCGGTCGCCGAGGCGGTCGCGGCCGCTGCCCGCGCCGAGGGCGTCGCCTGATCCTTCTGCTGTTCCGGAACTCCCGTTCGAGGTGCTGCCTCGGGCGGGAGTTCCGCGTTCACGGGGTTATTCGCAGCCAGGCGCCGAAGGCGCCGGTGCTCTCGCTGCGGCGTCGCTCCGCCGCAACGATGCCGAGATAGGTCTCGCGCACCGACGGATGCAGCCGTGTCTGCTGCGGTGCCGTCGCCCTGGCCTTCCGTAGCGCCGCGAGGGCGTCGGCCGGTCGTCCGGCCAGGAGTTGCGCGCGCGCCACGTCTTGCCAGTGGTGCCCCGCTCGCGGCGGTGCGATTCCCCGCGGGAGCGGTAGCGCCGTTCCTTCCCGGGCGGCGCGATCGGGCTCACCGGATTCCAGTGCCACCGCGCAGGCGTGGATCCCGACGTTGGCAGGCCCGAACAGCGTGCCGTACCTGTCGGATTCACCCGGCATCAGCGCCGCGAGCTCCCGCGCTCGCGCAATGTGCTCGGCGGCCGTGCCGGGCCGCAACCCGCGCGCCGCGACAACCGCGCCGCACAGGTGCCCGTACCCGCGCACGGCATTCGGGCCTTCGCCGGAGCCGTCAATCAAGGCCAACCCCTCGTCGACCAGCCGGAGCCCGAGCTCGTTCCCGCCGTGGTACATCAGAACCCGGGCCCGCTTGATCTTGGCCTGCGCCGCGTAGAGCGGATCGTCCGCATCGGCAGCGGCCCACTCCAGCCGGTCCAGCGCAATCGGCGCGAGTGTCAGGAAGCCGAACCGGCGACAGAGCCGTTCCGTGGTGACGAAGGCGGCGCACAGCACGGTGAAGACGGCGCCGCGCTGATCGGCCGGAGCGGCATGCAGCGCGCCGTGGAGCTGCCGCAGCAACCCCGGCATCCGGGCCAGCGCGACCCGGCCCTGGTCGTTCCGGTAGGCGAAGTCGACGCCTGCCATCTCCGAGCGCAGCACATCGATCGGTGACGGCTCCAACGGCGTGACGTACCGGCCCTCGGCGAGCACCGCGCGGAGTTCGCCGATCCCGTCGAGCGGCCCGTCCTCCTCGATCGTCTCCCATGCTGGGCTCCCGGTCAGACGCTCCGGCGCGATGTTCAACGCTCGCGCGACCGCGGCGACGAAGCCATCCGAAGGAGCCTCCCGCCCCTGCTCGACCTTGCTGATCATGCTGGTGCTGTACCCGGCAAGCCTGCCCAGTTTCGACTGCGTGCACCGGGCCATCTTGCGTTGTGCGGCAATCCGTTTACCGACCGAGTTATCCGACATGACGGGCCCCCTTCGGAGATGATCCGCTCCCTCCTCCGAGGGTACGGTGCCCGCCCACGGGGCTGCCCCGCTCGACCGGAGAACTCCCACAGAACTGTCAGTTCGACGTCGCGGTCGGGTGCGAAGGTGACGCCCGTCCGAGAACAGAGGGGGTTCAATGCGGAACGAACTGCAGGGGTGCGAACACGGTCCGTGGATTCCGGCGTCGCTGTGCGGCGCGGTGGTCGCCCGGGGCGCGGCCATCGTGCGAGTCGCGTGCCCGGGCGGGACGCATTCGGCGCCGGTCGAGTCGGGGGTCATCGCTGCGCATACGGTCGGGCCGAGGGCCGAGAGGTGCCCGTGGTGGGGTGTTCGGGTTGTCTACGACACCTCGGCGTTTCGCTGACGTCGCAGCCGCCCAGTTCTCATCGCCCAAGCAGGAGATCCACGAGGATCGGCATCGCTGAGGAGGGATCGGGGCCTACTCTCCCGGCCGCCAGTTCGAGGTCCGCTCGGCGCGCGACCTCACATGCCCGGTGGACAGCGTGGAACGGGAAGTTCGGTGCGAGCACCTTCCTGCTGACCAGCCCGAGTTTCGCGGTCAGCTCGTCGAGCTGCGAGGTGTTCAGCGCGGAGTGCTTGTCCTCGACGTGCCACCGCAACCACACCTCGAACTTCAGGTTCGAGACGAGCAGCAGGATCGACTCGCGGGCGGCGAGTCGGCAAGCGGCGGGCAACGCCTCGTGTCGGTCGACGTCGACCAGGCAGACGCAGACGTCGTAGTCCTTCTCATCGCTCGCCGCCCTGTCGCGGATCTCGATGCCCTTCAGGACCACCTTCATCGGGTCCTTGCCGACGGGGACCGATTTCACGACGGCGGTCGCGCCCCTGCTGCGCAGATAGCTGTTCAGGCCTTCGACGTACTGGGGTTCCGTTCGCGTTCCCTCGGTGACCACGAGAATTCGTCGCGCGGGCTGTCTCCTCGGCCTGCCTGCGCGCTTGCGTGCCGTCAATGTCAGGGCCCTGCGGAGTCGACGAGTGCGGCCAGCGCGCTCGGCGACAGCCGTGGGGTGCCGCCGTACCGCCCGGTCAAATAGCGCCGCGCCACATTCGCGTCGGGGTGCTTCGGGAAATCGGCCAGGCAGGTCAGCTCGGTGACACCCTCGTAGGTCTTGTCCGTGAACCAGACCTGTTCGGGCTCCAGCTTCACCTCGCTCAGCGGTGAGAGAACGTAGGACTCGTGGCTGGTGAAGATGAGTTGCGCCTGCCTGCTGTTGACCGAGGGATCCGCGAACGCGCCCAGCAGGACTTCGAGGAGATGGGGATGCAGGCTCGCGTCGATCTCGTCGACGAGGAGCAACCCGCCCTTGCGTAGCGCCTCGAGCGCAGGCACGGCCACGGCGAGCCAGGCGATCGTCCCGTCGCTTTCGTCCTGGATGGAGAAGGCCGGGCATTCGTCGGCGGTGCCGCGGTGGGTGAAGACCAGATGCCGCACGACCTGGGCCAGCTGGTCGTCGTCCAGGTCGTTGGGCTCTTCGTCGTCGGGCTTGGCGTCCTCGTCGCGCAGCTCGTGCCGGATTCGGTTGAGCACTCGCCGTATGTGATCGGGGATCTCGGTCTCCTCGATGCCGACCTGCACGACGCCGATATCGGCGACCTGGAGCAGCGCCTCGAGGTCGGCGAAAGTGATGCTTCCCTCTGCCAGCAGATCCGCGATGTTCGACAGCCGCGCCTCGCGGTGGGAGTCCTTCACCAGGACACAGTCGAAGCCGGTGACCAGAGCATTCGCCACGGAATGCAGGGGTGAGCCGGGTAGCAGCAGGGCCCGGCTGAGCACGAGTTCGCGCCCGGTCACCTCGATCTTGGTGCGCAGGCTCGGGTGGAACGTCAACGTTCCGGCTTCTCGATCGCGATCCAGCACCGTGCGCCAGCGCGAGGTGGGTACGTCGCGCAGCCACTCGCGTCCGATTCCGTCGTGGTCCACCTCGAAGCCGTACAGATGCCGGCGTCCCTCATGGACGAAATCGAGCTCGTAGGTGCTCGATGCAGTGCGTGCCGTCCCATCGAGTCGGAACGGCGCCCGGTGCATCGACTTCGATGCCTGCCAGGTTGTGGCGGACAGGTCGATCGCCGCGAACGCGTACCGGAACGCATCCAGCACAGCGGACTTGCCGGTCGCGTTACCGCCGAAGATTCCCGCGATCGGGTAGGTCGCAGCGTTCCAGTCGCCGTCCCGGGGCTGGAGAGTCCGCAACGACGGGCGTGCGAGGTCGATCGTGATCTCGTCCCGAATGCTCCCGTGGTTGCGCACGGTGAAGCTCAGCAGGATCATTTGGCGATGCTAGCAAGCGGAGCGCATCGATTTGTACGTTTTCCGAGCAGGTTGAGGTTTTCAGCTGAGAAATCCATTCACTTCTGTTCGATCCGTCAAGCGGCAGTTCGCTGGTGAGCGCGCCCGGCCATCGGCGCGATATCATTTGATAGACTGATTTGATATCGCTGGGAGTGGGCTGAGGGAGGACCAATGGCCAGGACTGTCATCGACTTGGACGAGGAGATCGTCGAGCAGGCGATGCGGGTGTACGGGGTGACGACCAAGGCGGCGGCGGTGCGGGCGGCGATGGCGGAGGGGGTGAAGCTGCGGTTGCGTCGGGAGTTCTTCGATGCCATGGACGAAGGTGAGTTCGAGGACGTGTTCGCGGAGATCCGGTCACAGACCGGTCCGCGGAAGCCGGACGGTTCCCTCGAGCGTGGCGACGGGACCTCGGTGGCGTGAGGGGGCGCTATCTGATCGACAAGTCCGCGCTGGCTCGCCGCCGTACGCCCGCGGTGCGGCAGCGACTGGACGCACTGGACCACGCGGGGCTCCTCGCGGTGTGTGCCCCGACCGAGTACGAGGTGCTGTATTCGGCGCGCGGAAAACCCGAGGCGCTGCGGCTGCGTTCCCTGCTCCGTGGGTTCGACTATCTGCCCTGTAATGACGAGGAGTTCGAGCGTGCGCTCGAGATCCAGGGCCTGGCGCTCAACGCCGGTTTTCATCGAGCACTGTCGCTGGCCGACGTCCTCATCGCGGCAACGGCCGAGCGGCATCGAGCCACGGTTCTGCACTACGACGGTGACTTCGACATGCTCTCCTCAGTCTGTGCGTTGCACGCCGAGTGGGTTGTCGAGCCCGGTACCGCCGACTGAGCGCCGGCGGCGGAGCCGGCCCGTCCCCGGCGTCCCGGCCCAGACCGCGAGGGCGAGCAGCCCGTCCAGGATCATGGCGAGCAGCGCGACCAGGATGGCGCCGACAAGGACGCGGTCGTAGCGGTGCAAACCGATTCCGTCGAAGATGTAGCGCCCTAGCCCGCCGAGGTTCACGAAGGCGGCGATGGTGGCGGTGGCGACCACCTGCAACGTCGCCCCGCGCAACCCAGTGAGCAGGACGGGCAACGCGTTCGGAACCTCGACCCGGAAGAGCACCTGCCGCTCCGTCATCCCCATGGCGCGGGAGGCGTCGACCACCTCGAGGGAGACGTTGGCGACCCCGGCGTACGCCCCGGCGAGCAGCGGGGGGATGCCGACGGTGATCAGGGCGAGCAGTGGAGGGATCAGCCCGAGCCCCATGAGCAGGACGAGGAAGGTGAGCAGGCCGAGGGTGGGCAGGGCGCGCATGGCGTTGGCGAAGCCGACGAGCACCGCTGCTCCGCGCCGGTAGTGCCCGACCGCGAGCCCGAGCGGCAGCGCGATCACGGCGGAGAGCCCGATGGCGAGCGCGCTGTACCAGAGGTGTTGCAGGAGTCGCTGATCGATGCCGGCCGGCCCGCCCCAGTTGTCCGGGTCGGTGAAGTACTGCCAGGCGTCCAGGAAGAGATTCACGCCGCCCCCTTCGTGACCCAGGGGGTCGCGACCCGGCCGAGCAGGTACACGATCCGGTCGAAGACCAGCGCCAGGACCAGGGTGACGATGATGCCCGCGATGATTTCGTCGGGGTAGTCCCGCTGGTACCCCTGGGTGAACAGCTTGCCGAGCCCGCCGACGCCGACCAGCGCGCCGACCGACACCATGGCGATATTGGTGACCACCACGACCCGCAGCGTGGAGACGAAGACCGGGAGCGCCAGCGGCAGGTCGACGGTGAGCGTGCGGCGCAGCGGGCCGTAGCCGACGGCGTCGGCCGAGTCGAGCACCGCGGCGGGCACCGAGTCCAGCGCCGCGGGGACCGCGATCACCAGCAGCGCGGTGGAGTAGAGGGTGAGCGCGATGATGACGTTCAGCGGGTCGATGGTCGCGATCCCGACGATCGGCGGAATGATCACGAACAGCGCCAGCGACGGCACCGTGTACACCAGCCCGGAAGCGGCGACGGTCGCCCGCCGCAGCCACGGCACCCGGCGGACCAGGGTGCCGACCGGGACCGCGATCACCAGCCCCACCAGCAGCGGGATCAGCGCGAGGTACAGGTGCTCGGAGGTGTAGCCCCACACCTCGCCCGCATTGTCGAGGAGATAGCGCATCCGCTCACGCCCCCGCGCGCGCGGAGTCCTCGGCCGCGCGCTGCTCGGCCAGCAGGGCGAGCACGTCGTCGGCGCCGATCCCGCCGCGCACCGCGCCGGAATCGTCTACCGCGACCCCGATGCCGGACGGCGACGAGATCGCCGCGTCCAGCGCCTGCCGCAGGTCGCCGCCGACCGTGAAGAGCGAGCCGCCCGCCGCCATGCTCTCGGCGAGCGCGCGCCCCGCCTTCAGCCCGGCGGCGCCGCCCGCGTCCAGCCAGCCTGCCGGTGCGCCGTCCTTGCCGGTGATCAGCACCCACTCACCGGGGCCGGGGTCGAGCCCCGGCGCCTCGGCCTCGGTGGCGGTGGCGATATCGCGCAGCGGCACCCGCTCCGCGCTGCGGAAGGAGAGCCCGCGGTAGCCGCGGTCGCGCCCGACGAAGCCCGCCACGAAATCCGTGGCGGGCTGGGCCAGCACGGTGCGCGGGGCGTCGTACTGCTGCAGCACGCCACCGCGGCCGAACACCGCGATCCGGTCGCCGAGCGTGATCGCCTCGTCGATATCGTGCGTGACGAAGACGATGGTCTTCTTCAGTTCGCCCTGCAGCCTGCGCATCTCGGCCTGCAGCTCGGCGCGGACCACCGGGTCCACCGCGCTGAACGGCTCGTCCATGAGCAGCACCGGCGGGTCGGCGGCGAGCGCCCGCGCCACCCCGACCCGCTGCTGCTGGCCGCCGGAGAGCTGCGCCGGGTAGCGCTGCGCCAGCTGCCGGTCCAGCCCGACCCGGTCCAGCACCTCGAGCGCGGCCGCGCGGGCCTGTTTGCGCGAGGTGCCCCGCAGCACCGGCACGGTCGCCACATTGTCGACGACCGTGCGGTGCGGCAGCAGCCCGCCGCCCTGGATCACGTAGCCGATGCCGCGGCGCAGCTTGACCGGGTCCATCCCCGCGATGTCGGCGCCGCCGACGGTGATCGTGCCGGAGGTGGGGCGGATCATCCGGTTGATCATCCGCATGGAGGTGGTCTTGCCGCAGCCGGAGGGCCCGACGAAGACCGTGAACGAGCCGGACTCGATCGCCAGGCTCAGCTGCGAGACCGCGTGCGTTCCGTCCGGGTAGACCTTGCTGACGTCGCTGAACTCGATGTCGGACACGGTGGGTCAGCCGCCCGCCTTCTGGTTCAGCTCCTGCTCGGCGAGCCACGCCGCCGCCGCGGCCTTGGGCTGGATCTTGGCGTCGCCGGAGACGGCGGTGTTCAGCTCGAGCAGCTCCTCGGTGGTGAGCTTGGCCGAGACCGCGTCCAGCGCGGCGACCAGCGCGTCCGTCTTCTTGGCGGCGTTGATCAGCGGCACCACGTTCTGCGCGGGGAAGTTCTGCTTCGGGTCCGCAAGCACCACGAGGTCGTTCTGCTCGATGGCCGGGGAGGTGGTGAAGATATTGGCCGCCGTCACCTGGCCGTCGACCAGTGCGTCGACGGTGGCCGGGCCGCCGCCGTCGGCGATCGGGACGAAGCGGTCCGCGGGGATCTGCAGGTCGTAGTTCTCGGCGAGTCCGGGCAATCCGCCCGCGCGCTCGGCGAACTCGGCGGGCGCGCCGAAGGTGACCTCGGCCGAGTACGGGGCCAGGTCGCCGATGGTGCGCAGGTTCCAGCGGTCGGCGGTCGCCCTGGTGACCACGACGGCGTCCGAGTCCTGGGCCGGGGCGGGCCTGCCGAGCGCGAGCTGGTCGCCGAGCGCGCCCGCCAGCGCGGCCTCCACGTCGGCCGGGCTGGTGGCGGTGGCGTCCGGCTGCAGGTACTGCAGCAGGTTGCCGGTGTACTCGGGGACCACCGAGACCGAGCAGTCGCGCAGCGCCGGAATGTAGGCCTCGCGGCTGCCGATATTGAGCCGGGTCTCCACCTCGAAGCCGTTGACCCGCAGCGCCTCCGCGTAGATCTCGGCGACGGTCTCGGACTCCGGGAAATTGGCCGAGCCGACGGTGATGGTGTCGCCCTCGCAGCTGCCGCCGCCGGAGAGCGGGTCGGAGTTGCCGCCGCAGGCCGCGAGCGTGGCGGCGACCGTCACGGCGAGCGCGGTGGTGAGCATCCGGTGAGCAGAAGTCGGGAGCGTGCGTGCCACGGGAGTCCTTTGCGTCCGGGTACGGGGCGGCGGCGGTGCCGGGCTGCCCCGGTACATTGCCGATAGTCCATACTGCCCGCTCGGCGGGGTTCGCGTCGGCTGGAGAGAGTTGGTTCGCTGCATGAAGGTGCCCGCGTGGGTGCGCAGGCAGGCGCTGGTCCCGGTGGTTGTCGCGCTCGCCGCCGCCGTGTCCTGCGCGGACGGAGGGGATGCCGGGGCGGTGGCGGTCGGTGCGGGGGACTCCGCGGAGTCGGCGGTGCTCGCCGAGATCTACGCGGGCGCGCTCTCCCGCGGTGGCATCCCGGCGGTGGTCGCCCCCGCCCCCGGCGATCGCTCGGCCCGGGTGGCCGCGCTCGACTCCGGCGCCGTCGACCTGCTCGCCGACCACACCGGCGCCCTCACCCGCTTCTTCGACGCCACCGCCTTCGCCGCGGCAGGCCCGAGCTCGACCCCCGCAGCCGAGACACCCGACCCGGCGCAGACGGCGACGGCGGCGCTGGCCCGCTCGCTCCCGCAGGGCCTCGTCATCTCCGACCCCGCCGACGGCACCGACCTGCGCCCCCGCCTGCTGGTCACCGAGGAGACCGCGCGCCGCGACGAACTCGCGAAGGCCGAGTCCGCGACCCCGGCCTGCGCGGACCGCACCGGCGGCCTCGCCCCGGCCCCCGGCCTGCTCGACCCCGCGCCGCCCGAGACCATCCCGGCCTGCATTTTCGGCAGCACCGAGCGCTTCGCCGACCCGGCCGCCCTGCGCGCCGCGCTCCTCGAGGGCCGGGTGCAGGCGGGTGTACTGGCAGGTCCGGCCCCCGCCGACAGCACCGCCGGATTGACCGCGCTCGCCCTCGACCTCCCCGCGGAGAACGTCGTCCCGCTCTTCCGCGACGGCGTCCTCGACGACCGCGGCCGCGAGCGGCTCAACCAGGTGGCGGGCGAGCTCACCACCGACGAGCTGGTCGTCCTGGTGCAGCGCGCCGAGGCGGGCGAGCGCGCCGCTGACCTGGCGGGCAGCTGGCTGGACGCGCACGCGCTCTGACGCGGCGGCGGGCAGGCGCCCCCCGATCGTTTCCCAGGCGTACTATTTCGCCTGGTGTACTTCGGCGCGGAGGGCGCGGTGCCATCGGCGGCCATCGCACTCGCGTCGACCGCGACCGGCCGCCCGGCCGCGGGAGCTGCCACTGCGCCGTGCGCATCGAGCAGCGAGCTCGACGAGATCCGCGCGCCGCCCCGACCGAGGAGCTCCTGATGTCAGAGACCCGCAACCCGTGGCACGCGCTGCTCGCCATGGTGGTGGGGTTCTTCATGATCCTGCTGGACATGACGATCGTCGCGGTCGCCAACCCGGCCATCATGGAAGAGCTGAACGCCGAGATCTCCGCGGTGATCTGGGTGACCAGCGCCTACCTGCTCACCTACGCGGTGCCGCTGCTCATCACCGGCCGCCTCGGCGACCGGTTCGGCCCCAAGAACCTGTACCTGGTCGGCCTCGCGGTCTTCACCGGCGCCTCGCTCTGGTGCGGCCTCTCCGGCAGCATCGGCATGCTGATCGCGGCGCGCGCCGCGCAGGGCATCGGCGCCGCGCTGATGACGCCGCAGACCATGGCCGTCATCACCCGCACCTTCCCGCCGGACCGGCGCGGCGCCGCCATGGGGCTGTGGGGCGGCGTGGCCGGGCTGGCCACCCTGGTCGGGCCGATCCTGGGCGGGGTGCTGGTCGACGGCCTCGGCTGGGAGTGGATCTTCATCGTCAACGTCCCGGTCGGCGTCATCGCCTTCGCGCTGGCGGTCTGGCTGGTGCCCGCGCTGCCGACCAACCGGCACCGGTTCGACATCCCCGGCGTCGTGCTCAGCGCGGTCGGCATGTTCCTGCTGGTCTTCGGCATCCAGGAGGGCAATGCCAGGGACTGGGACTGGCTGATCTGGACCATGATCGGCGGCGGGCTGGTGGTCCTCGCCTTCTTCCTCTGGAACCAGTCGCGCAACACCGGCGAGCCGCTGGTGCCGCTGGGGCTGTTCCGGGACCGCAACTTCGCCTTCTCCAACCTGGCGATCGCGGCCATGGGCGCGGCGGTGACCGCGTTCATGGTGCCCGCCTACTTCTACCTGCAGGCGGTGCGCGACCTCAGCCCGACCCGCTCGGCGCTGATCTTCGCCCCCATGGCGATCGCGACCGGCATCCTGGCACCGGTGATCGGCCGGTTCTCCGACCGGCTGCACCCGCGGGTGGTGCCGACCATCGGCTTCACGCTCTTCGCGGTGTCGCTGTTCTGGATCGCCGCGGTGATGACGCCGGACAGCCCGCTGATCCTGTTCGTGCTCGCGGGCGTGCTCGCCGGGTTCTCCAACTCCTGCATCTGGGCGCCGCTGGCCTCGACCGCCACGCACAACCTGCCGGTGCACCAGGCCGGGGCGGGGGCCGGGATCTACAACACCACCAGGCAGGTGGGGTCGGTGCTCGGCAGCGCGGCCATCTCCGCGCTGATCTCGGCGCGGATCGCGGCGGTGGGGCTCGAGGGTGGGCCCGCGGGCGAGGGGATGGGCGGAGGGCCGGTCCCGGA
The DNA here is from genome assembly GCF_042667085.1 of Nocardia sp. NPDC057353. Lineage (NCBI taxonomy): Bacteria > Bacillati > Actinomycetota > Actinomycetes > Mycobacteriales > Nocardiaceae > Nocardia > Nocardia sp. NPDC057353. Next base: position 16,308 of record NZ_JBHVAK010000058.1, on the reverse strand, counting down.
GTTCGTGCGGGACAAGTTCAGCACCGCGCTCGCCGAGTCCATCCTGCTGCCCGCCGGGGTGCTGCTCATCGGCGTCGTCGCCTCGGCGCTCTTCGTCCGACACGAGCGGAGTGGGTCCGGGCCGGTCAAGGAAGCGGAACCGGCGGGCACGGCCGCGTAGAAGTCCGTCGCGCGGGTGGGCCGCGGCACAGACCCCGCGGGCGGGGTACGGGGCGGAGCCCCGCGGGTGGGCTGCGGCAGAGAACCCGCGGGTGAAGCGCGGCTTTGCAGCCTGCTGCCGGGGGCGGGGCGGAGCCCCGCGAAAATAGAACTTTCTTCTCACCCGACCCGGACGAATACCGCCGGATAACCACTGGCCCCGTCGGGAATCGCCGCCGCCACCTCGGCGGTCTGCACCACCCCGGTCCCGTCGGTGGCCCGCGCCCGCAACGTATGCGGACCGGGAGCGGCATCCCACTCGTACACCCACTGCCGCCAGGTATCCACGGAAACATCGGCGGCGAGCCGAGCCTGCTCCCACGGCCCGTCGTCCACCTGCACCTCGACCGCGGCGATCCCGCGATGCTGCGCCCACGCCACCCCGGCCACCGGGATCCGCCCCGGCTTCAGGCGGGCACTCGCCGCGGGCGTATCGATCCTGGTCCCGGTCTTGATCGGCCCCTCGGCGGCCCACCCGCGCTTGGTCCAGTAGGCGGTGGCCCGATCGAACCGGGTCACCTCCAGCTCGGTGACCCATTTGGTGGCGGAGACGTACCCGTACAGCCCCGGCACCACCAGCCGCGCCGGGTACCCGTGCGCCACCGGCAGCGGCTCCCCGTTCATGCCGATGGCGAGCAGCGCGTCCCGTCCATCGGTGAGCGCGGTGAGCGGGGTGCCCGCGGTCCAGCCGTCGGCGCTGCGGGAGAGCACCATGTCGGCACCCGCGAGCGGCCCCGCCTCGGCGAGCAGCGCGTCCAGCCGGTAGCCGAGCCAGCGGGCATTGCCGATGAGGTCGCCGCCGACCGGGTTGGAGACGCAGGCCAGGGTGGTGAGGCGTTCGACAGCGGGGCGCTCGGCGAGATCGGCCCAGCGCAGGATGATCTCGCGCTGGACCATGCCGTGGATGCGCAGCGACCAGTCCTCGATCGACACCTGCGGGACGGTCAGCGCGGTGTCGATGCGGTAGAAGTCGGCGTTCCGGGTGAGGTACGGGGTGAGACCCGGCGTGCGCAGGTCGGCGCCGACCGGCGGGTCGAGCAGAGGTTCCTGGGCGGGCGGCAGCGCGACGCCCGCGCGCTCGCCGGAGACGTCCTTCCGCAGCGCCCCCAGCGCGCGCCCCGCCAACCCCGCCGCGATCCCCGCGCCCGTGGCCAGCGCGAGCCCGCGCAGCACCCGCCGCCGATCCGCGATATCGACCGACCCGGTTCCGACCCGGTCGCCGCCCGCGGACCCGCCGCGGACGTCCGCTGTCGAACCCGCGACCGTGTGACCCATCCGCGCCCCGGGTTCGACCACCCGGGTATCGCCCTCCGACTCGCCACCTTCGGCATCGCTCCGGCCAGGACCCGGCACCCCACCCCCGTGCCGCTTTTCGAGCGCCCACAGCAGGACCCAGATCCCGGCGGCAACCCCGACCACCGTCGGCACCGCCGCGAGAACCCCCGCCGCGGCGACGGCGAGCGCGACGACCCCGACCCCGAATACCGCGAGGACCCAGGCTCCGGCCCGCCCGAGCAGCCCGGCGAGCGCCGAGACCAGCACCGCCACCACCAGCATGGCGACGACCAGCACCACCTTGTCCGCGGTCCCGAACGTCTCGATGGCCCACTCGCGCAACCCGCGCGGCGAGTGGTCGACGACCGCGTCCCCGAGCACCCGCAGCGGCGACGCCTCCGGTTTCAGCACCCCGGCGAGCAGCTCGGCGACGCCGAGAGTCACCGCCCCGGCGGCGATCCCCGCCCAGGCCCGCGTTCTCATACCCCGACACTACCCAGCACACAGCACAGTGCCGCCGGGAAAATCCACGGCGGCGCTGGGCGAGACGGGGAACGTCAGGCGTAGAGGTTCTCCACCTGGGTGGCGAACTCCTTCATGACGACCGCCCGCTTGAGCGACATCTTCGGCGTGAGCTGCCCACCCTCCTGGGTCCAGTCCACGTCGAGCACCTTGATCTTCTTGATCTGCTCGGCCTTGGAGACCTTCTTGTTGGTCTCGGCGATGGCCGCCTCGACCTCGGCGACCAGGTCGGCGTTCTCCGCGAGCTTGGCCACCGAGGTGTCGGCGGGCAGCCCGTGCCGCTCGGCCCAGCCGGGCAGCGCCTCCGGGTCGAGCGTGACCAGCGCGGCGATGAACGGCTTGCCGTCGCCGACCACCATGACCTGGCTGATCAGCGGGTGCGCGCGCAGCGAGTCCTCCAGCACGGCGGGGGAGACGTTCTTGCCACCGGCGGTGACGATGATCTCCTTCTTCCGGCCGGTGATGGTGACGAAGCCGTCGCCGTCGATCGAGCCGAGGTCGCCGGTCTTGAACCAGCCGTCGACGAAGGCGTCCTCGGTGGCCTCGGAGTTGCCCCAGTACCCGCCGAAGATGACCGAGCCCTTGATCAGCAGCTCGCCGTCCTCGGCGATCTTGGCGGCGTGGCCCTCGATCGGCCGCCCGACCGAGCCGACCCGAATGTGCTCGGGGGTGTTCACGGTGACCGCCGCGGTCGACTCGGTGAGGCCGTAGCCCTCGTAGATGGTGACGCCGACGCCGCGGAAGAAGTGCCCGAGCCGCGCGCCGAGCGGCCCGCCGCCGGAGACCGCGGCCTCGCACTGCCCGCCGAGCGCGGCCTTGAGCTTGCTGTAGACCAGCTTGTCGAAGAGCGCGTGCTTGGCCTTGAGCACCAGCCCGGCGCCGCCCCTGTCCTGCGCCTCGGACCACTCGATGGCGGTCGCCGCGGCGGCGTCGAAGATCTTGCCCTTGCCGCCGTCGTGCGCCTTCTGCTTCGCGCTGTTGAAGACCTTCTCGAAGACGCGCGGCACCGAGAGGATGAAGTGCGGCTGGTAGGCGCCGAACTGCTCGACCAGGGTGGTCCAGTCCGCGGTGTGCGCCACGACCACCTTGGCGTCGAACGCGGCGAGCGCGACCGCGCGGGCGAAGACGTGCGCCAGCGGCAGGAACATGAGGGTCTTCTTGCCCTCGGTCACGTACTTGCCGAGCGCGATCCGGTCGGACTGCGATTCGGCGTAGAGGTTGGCGTGCGTGAGCATGACGCCCTTGGGCCGCCCGGTGGTGCCCGAGGTGTAGATCAGGGTGGCGGGCGAGGCCGCGTTCACCTGCCCGCGCCGCTCGTGCACCGCCTCGTCGCCGAGCTCGGCGCCGCGCCTGGTCAGCTCCTCGATCGCGCCGCCGTCGATCTCCAGCGTCTCGCGCAGGTCGGGCAGCGCGCCGTCGGCGATCTCGTCGATCACCGCGCGGTGCTTGGCGTTCTCGATCACCAGCAGCTTGGTGGCGGAGTCCTGCAGGATCCAGGTGGCCTGCTCGGCGGCCGAGCTGTCGTAGATCGCGACGGTGCAGCCGCCCGCGGCCCAGATCGCGAAGTCGAGGACGGCCCACTCGTAGCGGGTCGCGGCCATGATCGCGACCCGGTCACCGAGCTCGATGCCGGAGGCGATCAGCCCCTTGGCCACCCCGGTGACCGCCGTCGCGAACTCCGCCGCCGTCACGTCGCGCCAGCTGTTGGTGCCGTTCGGGACGTTGAAGACGACCGCGTCCGGCGTCCGCTCGGCGTGCCGGAAAACGTTGTCGGAATTGTTCGCGTCGTCCGGAATTCGGTAGGAAGCCGGGACTTCGAACTCTCGCATCAGTGCCCTTCCACGTGGGTTTACTCGCCAGTAATCTACGACACCCCGGGCGGACACGTGAGCTCGGCCACCGCTTCGGCGCCGAGGGAGCAACAAGCCACCCGGTCTGCTGGAACCGCTGGAGCTATCCTAGTTCCCGCAGGTCGGCCGGGTGTAGTGCGTCGCGCAGGAATTCGGCCATCTCGGACAATACGGCGGCGGCGGGTCTGGTCAGCCCGGCCTGCAGCTGGGCCACGTGCCAGAGCCCGCGGCTCTCGGTGAACCGCACGTGCACGCCCGCCGCGCGCAGCTTCTCGACCAGCTCGACGCACTGCGGGTGCAGCAGCTCGCTCTCGTCCACCTGGACGTAGGTGGGCGGCAGCGCGTGCAGCACGCCGCTGAGCGGGGCGTAGCTGAAGTCGCCGCAGTCGGCGGCGCCCAGGTAGGCGGTGGCGCAGAGCCGCGACCACGGCTTGCTGACCACCAGGTCGCGCTCGCGCTCCGGGATCGCGTTCGGGTCGGACCACGGCGCGATCAGCCCGAGCGCGGCCGGGGTGATGCCGTGCTTCGCGATCAGCCGCTGGGCCAGCGCGAGCGCGAGCCCGCCGCCCGCGGAGTCGCCGGAGATGGCGATCCGCTCCGGGCGGTAACCGTGCTTGGCGACCAGCTCGAGGAAGGCCGCCTCGGCGTCCTCGAGTCCGGCGGGCAGCGGGTGCTCGGGCGCCAGCCGGTAGTCCAGCGAGTAGACCGGGCACCGGGCGGCGCGGGCCAACCGGGCGCCGAGCGAGCGGTGCGTGGCCAGCGAGCCGACCACGTAGCCGCCGCCGTGCAGGTAGAGGATGGCGCCCGCCTCGGTGTCGGTCGGGGTGGTGCCGACCGTCAGCCGCTCGGCGGGCCGCCCGGCCAGCCGGATCTTCCGGACCACCGCGCCCGCGGGCAGCAGCTGCACCCGCGAGGAGGCGTCGAGCAGCTTGCGCTGCACCGGGAAGGGCATCCTGGCGTGCAGCGACGCCCAGTAGAGCGGGGTGAGAATCGCCCGCACCACCGGCAGCGGCAGGTTCAGCTCGCGCAGGTCGCTCACGGCAGCACGCCCCGCTGGACCCGCGCGGAAATCCGCTGGTAGCCGGAGGCGGTGATGCGCACGAACAGGTCGAGCAGCTTGGCCTCCCAGCCGATCAGCACCCGGCCGTGGCCCTTGCGCACGCCGTCGGTGATGGTCTCGGCGGCCATCTCCGGGGTGTGCATGGCGAGCTTCTTGTCGAAGAGCGAAGCCGCGTTGGCGCCGTCGACGTTCTCCGCGTAGGTGGCGTTGCGGGCCACCGCGGTCTTGATGCCGCCCGGGTGCACGCAGGTGACCTGCACCGGCTGCTTGCCGAGCAGCATCTCCTGGCGCAACGACTCGGTGAAGCCGCGCACCGCGAACTTGGCCGAGTTGTACGCGCTCTGGCTCGGCACCGCGATCAGCCCGAACAGGCTGGAGACATTGACGACGTGGCCGTCGCCGGACTCGATGAGCATCGGCAGGAACGCCTTGGTGCCGTTCACGACGCCCCAGAAGTCGACGTCCATGATCCGCTCGATGTCCTTGAACCCCGAGTGCAGCACGTCGCCGTGGTAGGCGATGCCCGCGTTGTTGTAGATCTGGTGCACCACGCCGAAGTGCGCCTTGACCGCGTCGGCGTAGAGCAGCACGGCCTCGCGCTCGGAGACGTCCAGCCGGTCCGCCTTGACCTGCGCGCCCAGCGCCTCGCAGCGCCGGACCGTCTCGGCCAGCCCCTCGGCGTCGATGTCGGAGAGCGCGAGCTTGGCCCCGCGCCCCGCCAGGTTCTCGGCCAGTGCCCGGCCGATGCCGGAGCCCGCGCCGGTGATCACGCAGACCTTGCCGGTGAAGTACGCGTTCCTACTGCTCACTGCGGTACCACTGCTTTCTGATCGGCCGCGGCCTTCGTGGTCGAGTAGGCCGCGACGTCGAACTTCTTGGTCTGGCTGCGGAAGCGGAAGGTGAAGTCCGGCCACAGCGTGGTGTTGTTGCCGTGTTTGTCCAGGTACCAGCTGGCGCAGCCGCCGGTGTTCCAGACCGTGCCCGCCAGCTTCTGCTGCAGCGCGGCGTTGTAGCTGTCCTGCACCTCGCGGCGCACCTCGACCGTGCGCAGCCCCTGTCGCGCCACCGCGCCCAGCGCGTCGGCGACGTAGTTGATCTGCGACTCGATCATGTAGACCATCGAGGTGTGGCCGAGCCCGACGTTCGGGCCGACCAGGAAGAACAGGTTCGGGAAGCCCGCGATCGCCGCGCCCTTGTACGCCTGCTGGCCCTGCTGGTCGAAGACCTCGGAGAGGGTGCGGCCGTCCGGGCCGACGATGGCGTTGTAGGTCGGCGAATCGGTCACGTGGAAGCCGGTGGCGACGATCAGCGCGTCGATCTCGCGCTCGGTGCCGTCCCTGGTGACAATGGAGTTCGCCCGGATCTCGGCGATGCCGTCGGTGACCACGTCGACGTTGTCCCGGTCCAGCGCCGGGTAGTAGTCGTTCGAGATCAGCATGCGCTTGCAGCCGATCCGGAAGTTCGGGGTGACCTTCGCGCGCAGCTCGGGATCGGAGATCTCGTGCCGCAGCTTGGCGCGGGCGATCAACTCGAAGATGTTCATCAGCGCCGGGAACTTGGCCAGCCCGACCACCTGGGTCTCCCTGGCGGCGTAGATGCCCGCCCTGGAGAGCCGCTGCGCGCCCGGGATGTGCTTGAAGGCCAGCTTCTCCAGCGCGGTGTACGGCCGGTCGAAGCGGGGCAGCAGCCAGGGCGCGGTGCGCTGGTAGACGTCCAGGTGCGCGACCTTCGGGGCGATCGACGGCACGATCTGGATGGCCGAGGCGCCGGTGCCGATGATCGCCACCCGCTTGCCGGTCAGGTCGGCATCGTGGTTCCAGCGGGCGGAGTGGAAGACCTCGCCCTCGAAGTCGTTGATGCCCTTGATGTCCGGGAGCGCGGGCTCGCAGAGCGCGCCGACCGCGGAGACCACGGTGTCGGCGGTGAAGGAGCCCCTGCTGGAGTCGATGTCCCAGCGCGAGGTCTCGGCGTTCCAGCGCACCGAGGTGACGTCGCAGTCGAAGACGTGCTTGCCCAGCACGCCGTACTTCTCGGCTACGCCGCGGATGTACTGCTGGATCTCGCCCTGCTTGGAGAACGAGCGCGTCCAGTCCGGGTTGAGCGCGAAGGAGTACGAGTACAGGTGCGAGGGGACGTCGCAGGCGGCGCCCGGGTAGGTGTTGTCCCGCCAGGTGCCGCCGACCTCGCTGCCCCGCTCCAGGACCAGGTAGTCGTCGCGGCGCTGCTGCTTCAGCCGGATCGCGAGCCCGAGCCCGGCGAACCCGCTCCCCACGATGATCGTGCGCACGTGTCGCCGCTCGACACCCTTGTCTGTAACCTTGCGACTCATGTAACCGAGAGTACGAGTTTATTGAGCAGCAGTCAACAGTATTGAGCAGTGGTCAGTAGGATGAGCCGGGTGAACCGCAGAAGCCAAGGGGAGAGCGCCAAACGTGTCCGATTGAGCCCGGACGAGCGGCGCCTGCAACTCATCACCCTCGGCGCCAGGATGCTCGGCGAGCGCGCCATCGAGGACATCTCGGTCAGCGAGATCGCCGAACAGGCGGGCATCTCCCGCGGCCTGCTCTTCCACTACTTCCCGACCAAGCAGGACTTCCACCTGGCGATCGTGCACCACGCCAACGCCGAGCTCCTGGAGCGCGTGACCCCCGACCCCGGGCTCGGCATCTACGCCAAACTGCGCGACTCCATCGAGCGGTACATCGACTACGTCAGCGAGAACCGGACATCCTACGCCGCCCTGCTCCGCGGGCCGACCAGCACCAGCCTGGAGCTGGCGCCGCTGGTCGACGCCACCCGCGACGCCATCATCGGGATCATCCTCAGCGAAGCGCCGGTGCACATCTCCGAGTCCGAGCGGCCGCGGTTGCTGCTCGGCATGCGGGGGTGGATCGCGTTCGTCGAGGAGACGACGTTGACCTGGTTGCGGACCGAGGCGGTGTCCCGGGACGAGCTGGTGGAGTTGCTGGTGGATTCCCTGGTGGCGTTCGCTGCCGCGTTGAGTCCGGGGTTGGCGGAGGCGTTGCGCGGGGAGGTTGTGGGGGGTTAGTCGTCGGAGGCGACGATCATGCGGAGCGACGCGTTCGCTCGATCGAGCAGCACCAGTTCGTGGAACTCACCGTTGCTCAGGCCGAGGTCGCTCATTGCGGCTTCGCCGAGGTCGCGGAGTTCGTAGATCGCGGTGGCGGTGCCGATCGGCTCGAACACCTCGGCGATCAGGTCGGTCATGAGCTCGTCGGGGACGGATCCGGCGGCGCGAAGCCAGCGGTCGACAACGGCCACCGCCTCGTCGCGCGAGATGTCGCGGTAGGAGTCGACCGAGATGTTGCGCAGCCAGTAGGGTCCGTGCCGGGTTCCGCCCGGCTCGATTCCACCACCGATGTAGTTGTCTCGATACGCCGTGGAGTCGATCAGGGCGCGCAGGATTTCGGCATCGGTGGCCCCGGGCTGCTGAACGATGTACTTCTTGCTGTCCACCCAGCGGAATCCGTGGCGACCGTCCTGGTCGAAGTCGAAATGACGGAAGTTGAGGAATGCGTGGTCAGCGAAGTCGAGTACCGCTTCCGCTGTCACTCGACCACCCTGTCATCGGCCGTTCCGCTCACGGGTCCGCGCGGGAGAGCGGGTCGTCGGCCCAGGGGTCGCCGTAGTTGTCGTACGGGTCGCCGAGCTGCCGCAGCCGCTCCAGGCCGGCCTCGGTGATTTCCGCTCGAAGGATCTCGCTTCGGTCCACCTCGACCGGGTCCATGTGCAGGTATCCGACGCGCCCCTCGTAACCATCGGCAACACGCGAAATCGCCTGCTGCACGGAAATGTCCCAGGGAGTCCATGCGTTGCCGGGGCCGGTGAAGGAGCCGAAGCGGATCCATCCGCGCTCACCGAACTGCCGGATGGCGTCGAGCACGAAGGCGCGGCTGTAGTCTTCCGGTTGCAATGTGGACAAGATGACGTCGAACTCGCTGAGCGGCGTCCAGTCGTCCGAGATCGCATGCAGAAGGAAGTTCTCCGCCTTCTCGTTCATCAGGGGAGGTGCACCTTTCTCGGTCGAGCGCCGGGATACTTGATCTCGATCGTCGTGCCACCGCTGGTACTCGACTCTCGAAGCTTCACCTCGGTGCCGTCCGGCAAGCGCGTGACCTTTCCGGGGAAATCGTTTCCGGTGACCGGCTCGCCACCGCGAGCCAGGTCATCGTACAGTTCGCGGATCTCGGCTTCGGTCCCCAATTGCCGGTGCGGCTTGTTCCTTCCCGGCTCGGTGCGGTCCAGCAGGATGTCCTGAACTTCTTCGGCGTTCGTGGGGCCGGTGGCGGGAACCGTGACGTCCCGGGACGAGCCCTCGGAGTCCGTCTCGTCGTCGAGGAATACGCGCATCGCGATGATGGACGCCAGGCCAGTTGTCATCTCCGTCAGACTCGGTACGCCGTCGAATGCCTTGACGACGCCGACCGCGCCGGCGGTGGCCACCGCCAGGCCGACGGCGCGAATGAGATTGCTGGCCTGATACACATTGCGAATGGTGTTCACGGTGTTCGCCACGATCGCGGTGACCCCACCGGCGCCCAGCGCGGCGCTGCCGCCGAGGGTGAAGAAGAAGGCGGCCGCCGCAGCGGCGACCGTGAGACCGGCCGCCCACTTGGCAGAGGTCACCGCGGACTGTACCGCCATCGTGCCCGAGTGGTAGTCCGCGACCGGAGTGGCCAGCGCGAGTGACGCGGTGCGCAGATTCTCCGCTCCCTTGCGCACCGACTCGATGTGATCGCGGATCGGCTCCAGGTTCTCGTCGCGCATCGGCTCGAGCAAGCCTGCGATCGCGGCCACCCTGGCGCTCGCATTCGCGATGATGTCGTGCGTCGAGAAGTTCTTCCATGCTGTCGCCGCGCGCTCCAGCTTGTCGACGTCGCCGTTGGGGAGTTTGCCGAACTCCGCCACGACCTTCCCTAGCAGGCTCTCGAAAATGTCGACATCGTCGGCGTGCCGGGAGAGCCCGGGCCCGTTGTCGGCGACCGAGGTGGGGATGGAGATGTGGCAGACGTCGATCTCGCCGACGGTCGGCCGGGCGGGAGCGGGATTGCTGCGGTTCGCGATGCCGTGGTTGTAGCCGAAGGCGGAGAGCACGTAGCCCAGGTTGGACAGCGCGTCGGCGATATTGGTGCAGGTCTGGAGGGTTTCTCGGGCGGAACGGTCGTAGGCTTCGCCCCACTGCTTGCAGCCGGGGGCGTCACCGGCCATGCCCACGCACTCGTTCTTGATGGCCGCGTGCAGCGGGGCGTCCGCTTTACGGATCTCGCCGGCCAGGTCATGACACTTCTGCGCGGCGTCGTAGTACACCTGCCAGTCGACGCTCTGACTCATCCGCCGCCGACCATCCGCCGGTTCAGGTCGTTGGCCCGGGTGTAGCGGGTGTGCATGGTGCGCGCGGCGTCGCTCATGTCCCGCAGCCCGGTGACGAATTCCCGCGCTCCGGCGGACCATTGGCGGTGCGCGTCGGCGTAGGCAGCGGCGGCGACGCCTTCCCAGCCGGTGCCGGTCAGGGTGGCGATCCGGTCGTCGACCTCGTCCAGGTTTTCGGCGATGAAGGAGGCGAGGGCGGAGACCCGGGTGACGATGTTGTCGAGTTCTTCCAGGTCGACCGAGAACTGCGAACTCATCTACATGTTCAGCAGGGTCGCGGATTCCGACTCCTGCTTCTCGTAGTTCGCGGCGCTGACGCCGAGCTTCTCGGCGAGGACGGCGAGTGCGTCGATGATCGCGGTGCCGCCATCGCGGACATCGGTCCAGCCGGTGGCGAATTCGGCGGCGGCGTCGCCGGTCCAGCTCTCGGTGGTGAGGCGGTCGACATCGCGGGCGGCGGATTGCAGGGCGCCGCGCAGGGTTTCGGCGAGGTCGTAGACGTATTGGCCGACTTCGCGCACCTTTTCCGGCACGACGGCGACAGGTGTTCCCCCGGTGTCACTCACGGAATCGACGGTAGCAGTCGGGTGCGGGCCGCCGCGGGGTGTCGGCGGCCCGGCCGGGGTCAGGGGTGCAGCTGGTAAAGGCGGAACAGGTCGTGGTCGATGTCGAGCACCTCGAGCCGGGCGAAGCCTGCCTCGTGCGCGTAGCGGCGCAGGGTGTCGGGGCGCATGACGGTGCCGGTGCCGACGGAGCCGGCGTGCGACAGGCCGTCGGGCAGGCAGATCAGCAGCGACATGCCGTACATGAGCTGCTCGACGGGGTCGCCGGGTCCGGAGAAGGTCTCCGGGACCCGCTCGTCCATGACGAGGACGGTGCCGTCGGGGCGGGCCATGGCGCGGGCGGCGCGCAGGACGCCGACCGGGTCGGGCATGTCGTGCACGCACTCGAAGGCGGTGACCAGGTCGTACCGCTCGGCGGCGGTGAGGTCGGCGACGTCGGCGTGGTGGAACCGCACCCGGTCGCCGAGGCCGTAGCCTGCGGCGTTGGCGCGGGCGGCCTCGATCGAGGCGGGGTCGAGGTCGAAGCCGTCGACCCGCGCGTTCGGGTAGGCGAGCGCGATGCCGATCGCGGACCAGCCGTCGCCGCAGCCGATGTCGGCGACCCGGCCGCCCGCGGTGAGCGCGCGGTGCGCCGCGGGCAGCGCGGGCAGCCAGTCGGAGCCGAGGACGTGCAGGAAGAGCGGGCGGTTGGCGTCGGCCTGGCCGGTCCGCATGACCTCGCCGTACTCGTGCCAGCCGACTCCGCCGCCGGTCCGGTACGCCTCCAGCAGCGCGGGCAGCTGCACCGCCGCGGCGGCGACGACCCGGGCGAACGGGGTGAAGTAGCTGAGGCTGTCCCGGTCGCAGAGGACGGGTGCGTGCTCGGCGGGGAGGGTGTAGCGGCGTTCGGGCGCGGGCAGCGCGGGGTCGTCGACATCGATCAGCCCCGCGACAGTCTGCTGCTCCAGCCACTCCCGGCAGTACCGCTCGGCCATGCCCGCGGCCGCGGCGGCCTCGGCGGAGGTGTGCGGCTGCTCGGTGAGCAGGTCGTAGAGGCCGAAACTGGAGCCGATGTGCACGCCGAGCACGTCGAACGTGCCGAGGACGGCGGTGAAGAGGTGGTCGGCGAGCTCGTCCGATTTCATGGTCTGCTCCGTAGGTCGGGGGTTGGCGACGTTCCTACGGTGCGCCCCGGCGCTGACAGTCGGCTGTCACCGCGCTGACAGGGGTGGCCCGGGGCGGGAGCAGTCGGCATGCTGAACCCGACCTGTCGGCATCGACCACGAGGTGCGCTGTGCTCGAGATCCGCGTGCTGGGGGAGTTGCGGCTGGGTGCCGGGCCGTTTCCGCCCGGTCGGCCCGGGCTGCTGCTCGCGCTGCTGCTGCTCGCCCGCGGGCGAGCGGTCTCCGTTTCGCGGCTGGTGGAGGAGCTGTGGACGGAGTCGGAGCCGGGCGATCCGCGGGCCGCGCTGCACACGACGGTCGCGCGGCTGCGGCGGGCGCTCGGGGTGCCGGTGCTGCGGCACTCCGAGGCCGGGTACCGCCTCGATCGGGAGGGGGTCGCGCTCGATGCGGACGAGTTCCTGCGGCGTACAGCGGTGCCGGTGGGTGAGCATCCCGCGGCGGCGCTGATTCGCTGGGAGAGCGCGCTGGCGCTGTGGGGCGGTGAGCCGTGGGGGCGGTTCGCAACCGGTCCCGCGCAGGCGGAGGCGGCGGAGTTGGGTGAGCGCTTCGAGGTGGCGCGGGAGGAGCGGGCCGGGGCGCTGGTGGCGCTGGGGCGCGGGGGCGAGGTGGTCGCGGAGCTGCGGGCGCTGGTGTCGGCGGCGCCGTTGCGGGAGCGTCGGGTGCGGTTGCTGATCGAGGCGCTCGCCCCCGGGGATCAGGTCGGGGCGTTGCGGGTGTTCGACGAGTATCGGCGGGCGCTCGCCGAGGAGCTCGGGCTCGATCCGTCGCCCGCGCTGGTGGAGTTGCACGGGCGGGTGCTGCGGCGGGAACCGGTGGGTGCGGATGCCATTCCGATGGCGGCGGTATCCGTTTCAGCGGGGGAGGTGGGAGCCGATCCAGTGGCAGCAGCCGCGGCAGCTCCTGTTCCGGTGGGAGCAGACGTCGTTCCGGTCGTTGCAGCGGCCGTTCCGCAGGTCGCTTCGGTGGCGCGAGCGGCGGCGGCTTCCGGCTCGACGGCAGGAGTCTCGGCGGAGACCGCGCCAGGGCGGGCGGATGCGGCCCGCGGCCCGGCGCTGCGACGACTGATCGGGCGCGACGCGCAGCTCAGCGCCCTGAACACCCTGCTGGAGCTGCATCGCGCCATCACCGTGGTCGGCCCCGGCGGTGTCGGCAAGACCAGCCTCACCGCGGTCGCCGCCGCCGCGCACCGGCACTGGTGGGCCGACCTCGCCGCCGTGACCACCGCCGAGGCGGTCGCCCGCACCGTGGCCGATGCGGTCGGCGTCGAGGTGCGGCCCGGCGCCGTCTTCGAGACCGCGCTGCGCCACCGGCTCGCCGAACTGGACGGCCTCCTGGTGCTCGACAACTGCGAGCACCTGCTCACCGCCTCCGCCGCGCTGGCCGAACTCGCCCTCGGCTCGTCCCCGCGCCTGCGCGTCCTCGCCACCTCGAGGCAGCGGCTCGGCATCGCCGCCGAGCAGGTGTATCCGCTGCCGCCGCTGCAACTCCCCGACCCGGATTCCGCCGCCGCCCCCGCCGTCACCCTCTTCGTCGAGCGCGCCACCGCCGCCGCCCCCGAGTTCGCCGCGTGCCGCGACGACCCCGCCGTCCGCCGCACCGTCGCCGCCCTGGTCCGCCGCCTGGACGGGCTGCCGCTCGCCATCGAACTCGCCGCGGGCAGGCTCGGCGCGCTCACCCTGGACGACCTGGCCGCCCACCTGACGCACCGCCTCGACCTGCTGCGCGGCGGTTCGCCGCTGGCCGCCCGGCGGCAGCACACGCTGGCCGCGACCATCGCCTGGTCCTGCGACCTGCTCGACCCGGACGAGGCGCGCGCTTTCCGCCTGTTCGCCGTCTTCGCGGGCGAATTCGACCTCGATGCCGCCGCGGGGGTGCTCGCCGCCGCCGACGCCCGCGCGGCGGCGGATCCGCCGGACCGGCACGCCGCGGAGCTGGTCGCCTGCCTCGCCGAGCGCTCCCTGCTCGTGCGGCCGCGCCCGACCGGCCCCGGTCGGTACCGCATGCTCGAGACGCTGCGCACCTTCGCCCGCACCGACGGCTCCGCCGCCGAACTGACCGCCGCCCGCCGCGCCCACGCCGCCTGGCTGGTCACCGCGGTCGAACACGCCGATATCGGTCTCCGCGGCCCCGATGAGCCGCGCTGGTCGCTCCGGCTCGACGAGCTGGTCCCCGACGCCGCCGTCGCCTTCCGCTGGGCGCTCACCGCGCAGCCGGAAACGGCCTGCCGCATCGTGACCGCCTACCGGCACTGGTCCTACCTGCGGCTACGCGCCGACATCCTCGGCTGGGCGCTCGACATCGACGAGCCGCACGCGAGTTCGGGCGCGCACGCCGCGGCGACGCTGCACCACTGGCTCGTCGGCAATGCCGCCGAGGCCCGCCGCCGCGGCGCCGCCGCGCTGGCCGCCGCCGAACCGGGCAGCCGCGACGAATCGGTCGCGCTCGACGCCCTCTCCGACCAGGCGCTCGCCGACGGCGACTTCGCCACCGTCACCGAGCTGAACGACCGCGCGCACCCCCGCGCGATCGCCAGTGGCGATCACGTCGCCGCGACCCTTGCGACCGTCGGGCACACCCTCGCCGCCGCCTACAGCGGCCGCCCCGCCGCCCCGCTCCTCGCCCGCGCGGCCACCGAGGCCCGGCGCTCCGGCAACCCGACCTCGCTCGCCTGGGTCGCCTACACCGAGGGCGAGCTGTTCGCCGACACCGACCCGGCCCGCGCGCTCGCCGCGCTGGAAACCGCCATCGCCCGCGCCGAATCCGTGCACAACCGGATCATCGCCGGAGTCAGCCGCACCGCCGCCACCGCCGCCCGCGCCCGCACCGCCCCGCTCGACCCGGCCACCATCGCCGACGCGCGCGCCGCCGTCGCCTACTGGTCCGGCGCGGGCAGCGACCAGCTCCTGCGCACCTGCCTGCGCAACCTGGTCCCGCTCCTCGACCGGCTCGGCGCCGCGACGGCCGTCGTCGAACTCGCCGCCGCCACCGGCGTCGCCGACGCCGCCGGAACCGAGCGCAGCCGCCTCGATGCCGCCCTCACCCGCGCCAGGGAAGTGCTGGGTTCGTCCTTCGAGGCGTCGTATGCGGCAGGCGAGCAGCGCACACTCGCCGCCGCGGCCGACACGCTCATCGGCGAACTCGAACGTTTCGCCGCGACCGAGGGCACGCTGGACCGATAGCACCCCCGCCGACCAGAAGGACCGCATGCAGAAACCATTGCTCGCCGCAGCGGGCGTCGCTGCCGCCCTCACCTCCACCATCGCCCTCGGCGCGGGCCCGGCCGAGGCCGCGCCGCAGAACTGCACCGTCGAACGCACCCTGCTCGACGCATCGGCCACCTGCCCGCCCGACGGCGGCACCGGCTACGTCCTGCACGTCGACTGCTTCGGGCTCTATGCCAGCGGCCCGTTCCCGCTCTACGCCATCGGCCCCTACCCGGTGCTCAGCTATCCGTTCACGCCCGACGGGCAGCGGGTCACCGCGGGCTGCACGGGGATGGGGCCCGGCGTCGTCGCAGTGGTCACGAATGCCTTCGTGCAGGACTACAGCGGCTGAGACCGTGGACCGTTCCGCTATGTCTCGCGAAAGCAGTACCCCATGCCGGTCTCCTCGTCGATGAAGTTCTGGACCTTCGCGCGGATGTAGTCCATCTGCTCACCGGCGGCGAGTGGTGGGTCGCACTCGGCGGTGTCCTTCATGGCGGGCACTTTGCGGACCAGCCGGATCGCCCTCGGTTCGGTGCAACCGGGGCTGTAGGTGAAGAGGCGCGCCAGCACGGTGTAGCAGCTGCCGACGCTCAGGTTCGGCCTGGTGCAGGCGTGCAGGATATCGCCACCCCGTATCCCGATCCCGGAGATGATGATCAGCCCCTCGAAGTCGGCGCAGTCGTAGTCGCGGGCTCCGTCACCGACGGCGACGACCTGCTGCGTCGCCGCCGGATCGGCACAGTCCGACAGCGTGACCGGACCCCGATGCACGCCCATGCCGACGGGTGCTGCGGTGCAGTCGCCGATCTCCAGCACGCCCGTGGCGCGTGCATCCCCCGGAACTATTTCGGAGCAGGCGGCCGCGCCGGATAGCGCGGCTGCCGCGAGCAGCGCGCGGAACCCCGCACGCGGAATCACAGACCACCAGGGTGCGCGCATCGGGCCGGTCGTTCGGCTTCGCACAGAGCCCCCTTCCCCATCAACGAATTGCAGCATTCGAGGTATTGGACGGAGCCCGACCTCGATCGGTTCCACTCCCACCGGAAACGACTCCGGGCCGGGCACCCCGAAGGTGCCCGG
>NZ_JBHVAK010000057.1:0-43678 GCF_042667085.1 Nocardia sp. NPDC057353 | reverse complement strand
GGGCGGGCGCCGGCCATTTTTGTTTAAACCCCCCGGGGCCCCCCCCATATCCCCGTGGTAACCTTTGGGGCCAGCACCCCGGCCCGGGGGACCCGGCGGGGCCCCGCCCGGTTCCGGGCGGGCCACGGCAGGCCGAGCGGGCGAGCCGGCCTGTAAGCCGGATCCTGTCCCCGGTTCGCACCGGGGGGCGGCCATCCATCTGGACACACCGTCGCCGGGTGCCTCGAGCGGTCCACCCGCAGGCTCGGGCGAGCAGCCCTCGAACACCTGCGCAGCCGCACCGCGAGCGGTGCGGCCTTCGACCTTGCTCCGGGCGGGGTTTACCGAGCCGCCCCGGTCACCCGGGGCGCTGGTGCGCTCTTACCGCACCGTTTCACCCTCACCACACGGCCCCGAGGGGCCATGGGCGGTCTGTTCTCTGTGGCACTGTCCCGCGGGTCACCCCGGGTTGCCGTTAGCAACCGCCCTGCTCTGCGGAGTCCGGACTTTCCTCGGCGGCGGGCAGCGGCACCGAGGTGCCCGTTCCCACCGCCGCGGCCGCCCGGCCGACTCGCCCGCCGCTACAGCGTACTCGGTACCGTGATGTGCCATGGAACGTGTCGAGGTCAGCTTCCCGTCGGGCAGCGATCACTGTGCCGCTTGGCTCTACCGCCCGGACGGCGCCCCGAAGCCCCGCCCGCTGGTGATCATGGGACACGGCCTCGGGGCCAATCGGGAGATGGGGCTGGACCGGTACGCCCGGCGCTTCGCCGCCGCCGGGATGGGGGTGCTGGTCTTCGACTACCGGCACTTCGGGGCGAGCGGGGGGACGCCGCGGCAGTGGCTCAGCATCGGCAGGCAGCGCGACGACTGGCGGGCGGCGATCGCCTTCGCGCGCACCATCCGGGGCTTCGACCGCACCCGGATCGCGCTGTGGGGCACCTCCTTCGGCGGCGGCCACGTGCTGACCGTCGCGCCGGAGGACAGCTACCTGGCCGCGGTGGTGGCGCAGGTGCCGTTCACCAGCGGCGTCGCCGCCGGGCTGCGCAAGGGGCCGATCAGCCTGACCAAGGTGACCACGGTCGCGGTGACCGACGCGCTGATCGGGCCGGTGCGGCGCAAGCCGATCGGGATCCGGCTGGGCGGGCGCAAGCGGGCCGCTGCGCTGATGAGCGCGGCCGACGTGCCCGCCGGGTTCGGCAGGCTGGCCGAGGAGAGCGAGCGCTACCAGCCGAAAGTGGCGGCGCGGGCAGCCTTCTCGGTGCTCTTCGACGCGCCGGGGAAGCGGGCGAAGAAGCTGCACATGCCGGTGCTGTACACGGTGGCGGACAACGATTCGGTGGCGCCGGTGAAGCCGACGCTGCGGGCCGCGGAGCGCACCAAGCACGCGGTGGTGAAGCGGTACCCGGTCGGGCACTTCGACGTCTACTTCGACGATGTCTTCGAGCAGGTGGTGCGGGACCAGACGGACTTCCTGGTCTCGGTGCTGCGGCCCTGAACTACCGGTGCCTGCGGAAGATCCGCCAGGTCACCAGCCCGGCGACGGAGCCGAGCAGCACCTTGGGCACCCAGGGGCGGCGGGTGGGGTCGAGCGCGGCGGTCTGCCCCCGCTGCACCAGTTCCTCGGCCTGCTCGCGGATCTCGCCCGCGCGCTCGGCCGCCACCTGCACCGACTCGTCGGTGTGGTCGGCCCCGCTCGCGCGCACGTCGGCGGCGATCTCGGCGATCCGCTCCTCGCCGGGCGTGCTGTCGTCCCTGCTCATGGCTGCTTCTCCTTCTGGTTGTCCGGGATGTCGCGGAGCGGGAGGAAGGGCTCCTCGTCCGGCGGCAGCCCCTGCTCGATCCGCCTGCCGCGGGCGATCTCGGCATTGAACTCGGCGCCGAGCAGCACCGCGATATTGGTGATCCAGAGCCAGACCAGGAAGATCACCGCGCCCGCCAGCGAGCCGTACACCTTGTTGTAGGAGCCGAAGTTCGCCACGTAGAGCGTGAATCCGGCGGAGGCGACGATCCACACCAGCACCGCGAGCACGCTGCCGGGCGTGATCCAGGTGAAGCCGGGCTGCTTGGCGTTCGGCGCGGCCCAGTAGAGCAGCGCGATGGCCAGGCTCATCAGGATTGCCAGTACCGGCCACTTGAGGATGTC
Organism: Nocardia sp. NPDC057353; assembly: GCF_042667085.1. NCBI lineage: Bacteria > Bacillati > Actinomycetota > Actinomycetes > Mycobacteriales > Nocardiaceae > Nocardia > Nocardia sp. NPDC057353. Next base: position 41,553 of record NZ_JBHVAK010000057.1, on the reverse strand, counting down.
CCACGCGGTCACCGCGGCGGAGCCGATGCCGAGCCGGTTGCCGACCCACTCCGCCACCGAGCCGGTGGCGACCACGCCGAGCGCGACGATGCCGAGCAGCGCGACCATGGCCGCGGTGAGCCCGAGCCGCACCGGGACGGTCTTCCAGATCGGCCGCCCCTCCTCGACCTCGTAGATGGCGTTGGCGGCACGGATGAAGGCGCCGATGTAGCCGGAGGCGGTCCAGAGCGCGGTGGCGATGCCGATGATCGCGAGCGGGCCCGCGGCGGACTGGCTGTTCTGCAGCTCGTTCACCGCGTTCACCAGCAGGTCGGTGCCGCTGCCCGGCCCGAGCTCGCGGATGGTGTCGATGAGCTCGCCGGTGGCGGTCGGGCCGAGCGAGCCGAGCAGCGCGGTGAGCACGATGATGGCCGGGAAGACCGAGAGCACGCTGTAGTAGGTGAGCGCGGCGGCCCAGTCGGTGACATTGTCCCGCTGGAACTCGCCGACCACCCGCTTGAGCACGCCCCACCAGGTGCCTCTGCGCAGCACCCTCGGGCTCCCCGACCAATCGATCGGGCGGAACTTCGCGCGCATCGCCACATCCGGCATGGTTCACCTCCCGGTCTCCGAGGTCGGGTACCCGGGGTCCGGTGCAGCAAACGGCGGGTGGAAGCCGCTGCGCGGCAGCGGCTTCCACCGGTCACCGGGGGCGTGCGGCGCCGGTTGCCCCGCCGCGCCGCACATACCCCCTGGTCAGCGGCGATCCGCGGCGGCGAGCACCTCGTTCAATCGGGCCGCGACCTCGGCGACGTGCGGCTCGACCATCATGTTCAGGTGGTCGCCCGGCACCGGCACCACCTCGAAGGCGCCGCCGGTGTACGGCGCCCAGCCGTTGTTGTCGCTGTCGAACATGCTGCCGACCATGCGGTGCGCGAAGTCGACGCCGGGCGGCAGCTCGCCCTCCGCGCGCAGCAGCGTGATGTCCCGGTCGACCGGGGTCAGCTCGTACTCCAGCAGCGCCACGTAGTTGGCGTGGAACACGTCGTAGAGCCGCCGGATGGCCTGCGGCGAGCTCTCCGCGGGCAGGATTCCGGACTCGATCGCCTCGGCGAGCACGACGTCGAAGAGCGCCTCGGCGCCGCGCACCTCCGGCTCGAACTCGGTCAGCACCGCCTCCTCGCCGCGGGCATACCAGATCAGCTCCAGGAAGAACCAGCGGATCAGCTGCTCCTCGGCGATCTGCTCCCGGTGTTGCAGCCTGCGCAGCGCCATGGTGTCGAGCAGCGTGACCCCGGCGACCTCGGTCGCGGGCAGCTGCCGCGCCATCTCCAGCGCGACGGTCCCGCCGAAGGACCACCCCGCCAGGTGGTACGGGCCGTTCGGGCGCACCCGGCGGACCGCCTCCAGGTAAGCGGCGGCCATGCCTGCGATCGACTTCTCCGGCGTGCTGCCCGGCTCGGCGCCCGCCGCCTGCAGTGCGTAGACCGGCCGCTCCGGGTCCAGGTGCCTGGCGAGCGCCAGGTAGCAGAGCACATTGCCGCCGATCGGGTGCACCAGGAAGACCGGCGCTTTGCCCCTCCGCTCGGCGGCGGGCACGGTGATCGGCACCAGCGGGTCGAAGGTGCGCCGCACCGAGCCGGAGCGCAGCAGCGCGGCCAGCCCGGCCGCGGTGGGCGCGCCGACGAAGGCGTCCAGCGGCACCTCGGCGCCCCAGCGGCGGGAGAGCCCGAGCACCACGCGCATGGCGCCGATGGAGGTGCCGCCCGCCGCGAAGAAGTCGTCGTCCGGGCCGATCTCGCGCAGCCCGGCGAACTCGGCGAGCAGCTCGACCGCGCTGCGCTCGTACTCGTCGCTCGGCTCGCGCCGCTCGCCCGCCTGCTCCGGCGCGGCGGCGGCCAGCGCGCGCAGCGCGGCGTCGTCCCGCTTGCCGCTCGGGGTGGTCGGCAGCTCGGCCACCCAGGTGAAGCGGCTCGGCACCATGTGCGCGGGCAGCACCGCGCGCAGCTGCTGGCGCAGCGCGCTCTGGTCGGTGACGGCCGGGTCGCCGACCAGGAAGGCGATCAGCGCGCCGTCGATGCCGCCGTAGCCGCGCGCGACCACGGCCGCGTCGGTGATCCCGGGGAACCGGTCCACCAGCGCGTGGATGGCGATCTCCACCTCGGCGGGCTCCACCCGGAAGCCGCGGATCTTGACCTGGCTGTCGCTGCGGCCGAGGCAGACCACGTCGCCGGTGTGCAGCCGCAGCCCGAGATCGCCGGTGCGGTACCTGATCGCGCCGCCGTGGCCCGCGACGAAGCGCTGGGCGGTGAGCGCGGGGCGGGCGTGGTAGCCCTGCGCGAGGGTGCGCCCGGCCAGGTACAGCTCGCCGATCACGCCGTCCGGCACCGGGCGCAGCGCGAGGTCGAGCAGCTCCACCGAGTCACCGGGGACCGCCCGGCCGATCGGGGGAAGCGCCGGGTACTCGGCGGCCGGGCCGCGCAGCGCGAAGGTGGTGGCGACATGCGATTCGGTGGGGCCGTACTGGTTCTCCAGCAGCAGCCCCGGCACCGCCGCGCAGAGCGCGCGGATCTCGTCGGTGATGCGCAGCTGCTCCCCCGACGACACCAGCACCCGCAGCGCGGCCGGGAAGCGCTGCCGCGCCACCGCCGCCTCGGCGAAGGCCTGCAGCGCGACGTAGGGCAGGAAGAGCCGCTCGATCCCGTCCTCGATCACGGTGTCGAGCAGCTGCTCCACGTCGGCGCGCAGGTCGGCCGCGCTGACCCGCAGGGTGGAGCCTGCGGCCAGCGTGCTGAAGATCTCCTGGAAGGAGACGTCGAAGCTGAGCGGCGCCAGCTGCAGCGTGCTCGCCGGGCCGAGCCCGGACGCGGTGCGGTTCTGCCACTCCACCAGCGCGGTCAGGCCGCGGTGCGGCATGGCGACGCCCTTCGGCTCGCCGGTCGAGCCGGAGGTGAAGAGCACGTAGGCGACGGCCTCCGGCGGCACCGGGGGTAGTGGCGGCCCGGCCGCGGGTGGCGCCGGACGCCCGGCCTGCGTGCCCGCCGCGGCCGACGGGGCGGCGGCGGGCAGCGGCGCTGCCCCGGTCGGTGGGGCGCCGGCAGGCAGCGAAGTGCCCAGGGCAGGCGGCGCGGCGGCGGCGAGGACCGCGGCGGCGTCGAGGACCAGTGCGGGTTCGGCGACGATGGCGGCGTGCTCGGCGTCGGCGATCACCCGGTGTGGGCGCGCCCGGTCGATCATCAGGTTCAGCCGGACCGGCGGGTACCCGACGTCGAGCGGCACGCAGGTGACCCCGAGCCGGGCCAGCGCGAGGACGAGCAGCACCAGCTCCGGGCGGCGGTTCATCAGGATGCCGACCCGGTCGCCGCGGGCGATGCCAGCGGCGGTCAGCCCGCGGGTCAGCGCCTCCACCCGCTCGACGAGCTCGGCGTAGGTGATCCCGCCGGTGTCGCCCGCCAGCGCGACGGTGTCCGGGTGCAGCGCGGCCGCCTCGAACACCAGGGTGCCGACATCGCGCGCGGTGGCGGGGCCCGCGACGCCGTACGGGTCGGCGACGATGCCCTCCAGCATGCGCAGCACGGTGCGCGCGACGGTCTCGCACTGGTCGCCGGTGAGCCCGGCGTCGCCGTCCACCCGCAGCCACTGCCTGCCGTCGCGCGGGTCCGCGGCCACGGTGACCAGCAGCTGGAAATTGGTGTCCTCGCGGGCGTCGAGCTCGCCGATGCGCACCGCGTCCGAGCCGAGCAGCGGGGCGAGCAGGTGGTAGTTGACGTAGTTGAAGGCGGTCTCGAAGACCGGGCCGCCCTCGGCCAGGATGGCGCGCAGCGGGTACCGCCGGTGCGGGTAGGCGGCGCGCTCCCGCTCGGCGATCCGGAGCACCGCGTCCAGCCAGGTGGTCGCGGTCGCCTCCAGCCGGATCGGCAGCGTGTTGAGGAAGAGCCCAGCGACCCGTTCGGCACCGGCCCGGTCCGGGCGGCCGTGGCCGACCACACCGGTGGTGACGTCCGGACGGCCGGTCAGCACCCGCAGGCTCAGGCAGTGCGCGGCCAGGTAGACCGCCTTCTCCGGCACCTGGTGCGCGGCGGCGAAGGCCGCGACCCGCTCGGCGAGCGCGCGCGGCACCAGCGCCCGCGCCCGCGCCGGGGCGGCGCCCGCGGGCTGGTTGGCGCGCAGCGGGATCAGCGCGGTCGGCTCGGCGCCCGCCATGCTTTCGCGCCAGAACTCGCGCGCGGCCTCGTCCTGCGCGGCGACGGTCTCGGCCCGCGCGTACTCGGCGAGCACGGTCGCCGGGTGCGGCTCCGGGTCGATCGGGGCACCGCCGCTGCCGATCCGGTGCAGGTAGTCCTGCAGCAGCTCGAGCACCGCGGTGGCGACGCTCCAGCCGTCGAGCAGCGCGTGGTGGAAGCTGAGCACGAAGTCGAGCACGGTGCGCTCGCCGGTGGTGTCGCGCAGGAAGACCCGCGCCTCGTGCAGCGGGGCGACCGCCGGGTCGTAGTCGGCGTGGCTGCGCTGCCGCACGTACTCCTCGACCGCGGCGTCGGCGACGTGCCGCTCGCTCGCGGCGAGGTCGACGACGGTCAGCCGGTGCAGCGGGTCGGCGTGCACCACCTGCAGCGGCACCGAGTACCGGCTCAGCTCGAAGGACGAGCGCAGCGCGGGCTGCCTGCGCACCAGCCCCTCGAAGGCGGTGCGGAACTCGGCCTCCCGCCAGGGCAGCTCCAGCCGGTAGCGGAAGACGTCCTTGTAGGTGACCGACCCCGCCCGCTCGATGCTGTGGTAGAGCATGCCGAGCTGCAGCGCCGTGGCCGGGAAGGCGTCCTCGACGCGGTTCAGCGCGGCGCGATCGATGAGCGGCACCGTCTCCAGCGCGGTGGTGACCGGGGCGACCAGCGCCGACGGCCCGGCGGCGACCACATCGGCCAGCCCGGCGATGGTCGGGCGCTGGTAGAAGGCGTCGACCTCGAAGCGCAGCCCGGCGCGCTCGGCGGCGGTGCGCATGCTGAGCGCCAGGATGGAGTCGCCGCCGTGCGTGAAGAAATTGTCGTGCACGCCGATCCGCTCGACGCCGAGCAGCTCGCACCAGACCGCGGCCAGCGCGGCCTCGACGGGGGTGCGCGGCCCGACCGCGGACTCCTGCGCCTCGGCGACCTCGGCGGCCAGCGCCCGCCGGTCCAGCTTGCCGCTGGCGGTGAGCGGGATCCGGGAGACCCGGAGCAGCCTGCTCGGCACCATGTACCGCGGCAACCGCTCGGCCAGCCAGGACTCGATCCCGGCCGCGGTCGCCTCGCCGACGTAGTAGCCGAGCAGGTGCGCGCTGTGGCCGTCGCGCTCGTCCAGCACCGCGGCGGCCCGCACGCCGGGGCAGCCGAGCAGCGCGCTGCGCACCTCGCCGAGCGTCACCCGGTTGCCGCGGATCTTCACCTGGTCGTCGAAGCGGCCCAGGTACTCCAGCGTGCCGTCGACGCGCCAGCGGGCCAGGTCGCCGGTGCGGTAGCGGCGCCTGCCCGGCACCGCGCGGTCGGTGACGAAGGCGGCCGCGGTGAGCTCGGGCCGGTTCCGGTACCCGCGCCCCACGCCGATGCCCGCGATGTTCAGCTCACCCGCGATGCCGGGCGGCAGCCTGCGGCCGTGGTCGTCGAGGACCAGCAGGTCGATATTGTCGATCGGCCGCCCGATCGGCACCACCGGCACCGGCTCCCGGCGCGGCACGTCGAAGTACGAGACGTCGACGGTGCCCTCGGTGGGGCCGTACAGGTTCACCAGCTGCGGCGGCTCGAGGCGGGCCGCGGCGTAGGCGGTGCGCAGCCGCTGGACCAGTGCGGGGGGCAGCTCCTCGCCGCTGCAGAACACCAGCCGCAGCGTGCCGAGCCGGTGCACCGCGTCCCGGTCCGCCTCCAGCTCGTCCAGGAAGGCGGCGAGCATGGAGGGGACGAAGTGCAGCACGGTGACGCCGTGCTGCTGCACCGCGGCCAGGATGCGGCGCGGGTCGCGCTCGCCGCCCGGCTCCAGCAGCGCGACCGCGGCGCCGACCCCGGCCCACCAGAACAGCTCCCACACCGAGACGTCGAAGGTCGCAGGCGTCTTCTGCAGGATGACGTCGGCGCCGGTCAGCGGGTAGCGGCGCTGCATCCAGGCGAGCCGGTTGACCACGGAGCGGTGCTCGATCTGCACGCCCTTGGGCACGCCGGTGGAGCCCGAGGTGTAGATGACGTAGGCGAGCCCGGCCGGGTGTGAGCGGTTCTCCACCCCGCGCGGCAGCGGCCGCACCTCGTCCGGCGCGATCCGGGTGACCCCGAGCCGCCGGTACACCCGGTCGTGCTCGGCGTCGGCCAGCACGAAGCGGGCGCCGCAGTCGCGCAGCACCGTCTCGATCCGGGCGGCCGGGTAGGCGGGGTCGAGCGGCACGTAGGCGCAGCCCGCCCGGACGATGCCGTGCACCGCGGCCAGCATGGCGGTGGAGCGGGGCAGCACGACGGGCACGCAGTCGTCGCCGGTGGCGCCGAGATCGGCCAGCCTGGCGGCGATCCCGGCCGCGGCGGCGGCGAGCTCGCCGTAGCTCAGCAGGTCGGCGCCCGGCTCGGCGGGCAGCACCGCGATCCGCTCCGGACCGGCCTCGACCTGCTCGAGCAGCTGCCGGTCCAGCGTGGTGTACGGGAACTCGGCGCGCGGGCCCGCCTCCCAGCCCGCGATCCGCTCGGCGGTGCGGGTGCCGACCAGCGGCAGCGCGCCGATCGGCGTCTCCGGGGCGGCGAGCGCGGCGGTGAGCAGCGCGCCGAACGAGCTCAGCGCGGACTCGATCCGCAGGTGATCGTCGAAGACGTCGGTGTCGTAGAGCAGCTGCAGCGTCACCGAGCCGTCGCTGCCGCTCTCCGCGACCACGATGCTCAGCGCCTCCTGGCCGGGGCCCGGGTTGAGCATGGCGCACTTGGCGAGCAGCTCCTGCACGTACGGCGCGTCCGGCAGCTTGGTGAAGGAGTAGGAGACGTCGTAGAGCGGCGGCGCCGTCGGGTCGGCGGCGAGCGCCTTGGTGAGGTCGCCGAAGGGGAAGCGCTGGTGCCGCTTTCCGGCCTTGATCTGCTGCGCCACCTGCGCGGCGAGCGCGGAGAGCGGCTGCTCGCGGTCGACCCGGACGCGCAGCGGGACGGCATTGGTGCGGTGCCCGAGGGTGCGGAAGGTCTCCGGGGTGGTCCGGTTCAGCATGGGGACGCCGACCACCACCTCGTCGGTGCGGTGCACCGCGGTGAGCCAGGCGGCCAACGCCGCGGCGGTGTAGGCGTAGACGCTGAACCCGGTGGCCCGCACCCGGTCCATGAACTCGCCGGGGATCATCGTGCCGTAGTGGCCGCGCACCACCAGCGGGCGGCCGGAGCGGCCGGGGAAGAGCGCGGGGCGCACCCCGTCCAGGTTCGCGAGCAGGGTGGCGCGGTCGCTCTCGTACTCCGCCGACCCCAGGTAGGCGGCGTCGGCCTCGGCGATGGCGCGGTAGGTGGCGGCGGAGCGGTCGGTGTACTCGGTGACCGGCTCGGGCTGGGCCAGCTGGTCGAGCGGCACGTCGGTCATCCGGTAGGCCGAGTCCAGCTGGGCGATCAGCAGGTTCAGGCCGTAGCCGTCCATCATGGCGTGGTGCACCGAGACGAAGAGGTAGAACCGGTCGGGTCGGTCCACCACGGCGGCCAGCCGGGCCGGGTACTCGGGGGTGTCGGCGGCGCCGACCTCCTGCCACATCCAGCGCTGCCCCGCGGCCTCCGGGTCCGGGTCGCCGGTCAGGTCGGCGACCCGCACCGGCGGGATGTCCTCGCTCACCCACTGCCGGAACTCGCCGCCCTCGAAGCCGAACCGCAGCCGCAGCGAATCGTCGCCGCGCAGCACCCGCTCCCAGCAGGCCTGCAGCCGCGGCAGATCGAGCGGTTCGTCGATCCGGAAACTGAGCACCGCCTGGGCCACCGGCTCCGGCGCCATCCTGAAGGCGACGCCGAGCACGTCCCGCTGGTACGGGCTCACCGGCCAGGTCGTGGCCGAGTCCCCCTGCCCGCCTTGCTTTTCGGTTGTCAAAAGGTCACTCCTCGACGCATTGCGAAATCACGTGCGGCACGACCACCGATGCCATGTCCCCCGGGTGTCGATGATCTGTTCGTCGGTGTGCACTCCGGTGCCGAGTCGTGCCTGGACGCGGACCTGCCATCGGTCGCGGTGGATCGTGGCGCGTGCGATTCGGGTCAGAGCGCGCCGAGCAGCGCCCGCACTGTCTCGTCGGCCAGCCGCTCCGCCCGCTCCGCGGAGACGGCGGGCTCGACGTAGCCGAGGTTCAGGGTCAGCTCGCCGTGCAGCACCGTCGCGGTGGCCGAGACGAAGCCGCAGACCGACATCCCCGTCACGAACTGCGCGCCGGAGAGCCGCCACGCCCCCAGCTTGTCCGGGAAGGCCGGACGCTCCAGGTAGGTGAGACACAGGTGGCCTGGGCCGCCGCGGTCCAGCGCCCGCACCGCCGACCCGGCCGCCGCCGCCGACTTCGGCGTGGTCAGCCGGAGCAGCTCCACCGCGGCGAGGTGGTCCCGGTCGGCGATCCTGGTGCCGAGCTCGCGCTCCAGCTCGGCGGCGACCTGCCACAGCGGCGTCCACGGCGCGTACTCCGCGGTGCTGCTGATCAGCCCCTGGTAGACCCCGACCTCGGCATCCGAGACCGGCAGCTGCTCCCGGAAGTTCAGCAGGGTACCGATGGCGTAGGTGGCAGCATCCTCGGCCCCGGCCTCCCGCGCAGTGGCGCCGATCAGCGCCGCCGCCAGCGCCGCCCGCACCCCGACCCCGTGCTCGGCGCACCCCGCGAGCAGCGCCTCCAGCCGATCGCCGTCGATCCGCCGGTGCAGCACCCGGCTGCGCCGCGCCTTCGGCTCCGCCAGCTCGGTGGGGCGCAGCCGCTCGGCCCGCTTCAGCCGCGCCTGCTGGTCGCGGAGCACCGAGGTGGCGGTGCGCCTGAGCCCGCCGACGCCCGCCGGGAAGAGCTGCTCCGCGCCGGGCCGCACCGGCGCCGCCGGGTACTCCCCCGCCTCGCCCGCCGCCACCCGCAGCACCTGCTCGGCCACGGTGAGCGCGCTCTGCCCGTCGCCGACGACGTGGTGCAGAGTGATCAGCAGGTCCGCGCCCGACCCGTCGGCGGCGTGCACCAGCACCGCGCGGGCCAGCGGGCCGACCGCCGAGTCGAACGGCGCGGCGAGCTCAGTGCCGTCGACCTCGGCGAGCCAGCCCTCCGGCTCGGCCCCGGCCACCTCGCGCAGCGGGATCGCCCCGTCCACCGGGACGAACTCGGGTTCGGTGCCGTTCGGCCGGGCTTTCACCGCGACCCGCAGCAGCGGGTGCCTGCGCTGCACCTCGGCCAGCGCGGCGCGCACCCGCTCCGGGTCGACGGTGCCGTGCACCCGCACCCTCGCCACCACGTGCAGCGGCGCCAGCTGGTCGGCGATCCAGTGCCAGCGCTCGGCCGGGGTCAGCGCGCGCGGCAGCTCGGCGGTGGGGCCGGTGAGCGAGGGGAAGGACATCGGCTTGCTCAGCTCGCGCAGGAAGAACTCGGTCGGCGCCAAGCGGAAGTAGGTGTTGCGCAGCGCGACCAGCTTCGCGTCGGTGGTCTGCTCGATCATGCTGAGGCTGCGCGAGCCGTCCACGAACATGGCGGAGCGCTCGATCCGCTGCTGCTCGTAGCGGCGCAGCCCGAGCGCCGGGTCGACCGCGGAGCGCAGCGCGGCGGCCAGCGCCACCGCGTCCTCGATGGCGGCGTTGGCGCCCTGCGCGAGCGCGGGCAGCATGGGGTGCGCGGCGTCGCCGAGCAGCGTCACCCGGCCGCGACCCCACTGCGTGAGCGGCGGCCGGTCCTGCGCGGGCACCGCGAGGATCGCCTCCTCGTCGGTCTGCTCGATGCAGGCGCGCACCTCGGGCGCCCAGTCGGCGTAGAGCCGGAGCAGCTCCGCCTTGCCGCCCTTCCAGTCCGCGGCCTCGGCGGCGGGCAGCGTCTTCGTGCCCCACCAGTAGACCCGGCCGTCCCCGATGTCGTGCAGCCCGAACCGCATCCCGGTGCCCCAGTAGTGCGTCGACGAGCCCGGCCTGACCGTCTCGTGCTCGAACGGGATGCAGGCCAGCCAGCAGACGAAGCCGCCGGGGCGCGGGTCTGCACGGCCGTGCAGCTGGGCGCGGACCACCGAGTGAATGCCGTCGGCGCCGATCAGGACGTCGCCCTCGGCGACCCGGCCGTCGGCGAACTCGACCCGCACGTGGTCGTCGCCGTCGACGAAGCGGGTGGCGCGGGCGTCCAGGTGGATCGGGGTGTCACCGGCCGCGGTGCGCAGCGCGGCGTGCAGGTCGGCGCGGTGGATCGCAATGCTCGGCGCGTTCAGCCGCGCCTCCTGCTTCTCGACCGGGAGCACCCGCAGCGGCGAGCCGTCCGGGCGGCAGAACCGGAAGCTCTCGACCCTGGCGCCGCGCTCGAGCAGGTCCCGCTCCGGCTCGGGGCCGAGCGTGCGCAGCGCGTGCACGGCATTGGACTGCACCGAGAGCGCCGAGCCCTGGGCGCGCAGTTCGGGGCCGGCCTCGTAGATCTCGACGCCGATTCCGGCGTGCCTGAGCGCGGCGGCCGCGGTCAATCCGCCGATACCGGCACCGAGAACAACGACCTTCGCCGGACCGACCATAGAACGTGCACTCCCATCGAACATCCCGGGCACCGCGGGCTCGGGCGCACCGGCACCCCCTCGCGAAAATGCGCTGCTCACAACCGGTTTCGCCGGGGAGGGGACGTGTCTGTGCTTGACCGCGTGAAAGCCTACCGGCGGCCGGCTCCGGATACGATCCGGAGTGAGATTCACCGCAGGGTTCCCGGATTTCCGCGCGGATTTCGTTGTGATGCGTGATAATTCGCAATCCTTCCGGCCGGTAACAGCGTTCCCGGGGAAGAACCGCAGGTGGGAGAACCTGTTCTAGAGATACGAGGTGTCGTTGACCAGCCGCACCGAGGCGCCGCCGTCCGGGTAGAACTCGGCGATCGAGAGCGCGGCGAGATCCAGGTGCAGGCGGTAGAGGAGCGCGGGGCCCGCGTCGAGCGCCAGCTGCAGCAGGGTCTTGATCGGGGTCACGTGGCTGACCACAAGCACCGTCCGCTCCGGGAAGCGGGCGAGCAGGTCGTCGCGGGCGCGCTCGATCCTGGTGCGCACCGCGGCGAAGCTCTCGCCGTCCGGCGGGGGCAGGGCGGGGTCGCCGAGCCAGGCGGCGTGCGCCTCCGGGTCGCGGGCGGCGGCCTCGGAGAAGGTGAGCCCCTCCCAGCTGCCGAAATCGGTCTCGATGAGGTCGTCGACGATCTCCGCGCGCAGGCCGAGCGCGGTCGCGGCGGCGGTCGCGGTCTCGTGCGCGCGGGACAGGGGGGAGCAGACGACGGCGTCGATCCCGCCGCGCGCGGCGAGCATCGCCGCCGCCCGGGCGGCCTGCTCCCGCCCCACCTCGTCCAGCGGCGGATTTCCTCGCCCCGAGTAGCGGCGCTCCACCGAGAGCGCGGTGCGGCCATGCCGCAGCAACAGCAGCCGCGTCGGCGCCCCTACCGCCCCGGTCCAGCCCGGTGCCCGATTGCGCGCGGCTGCCGTGCCGGCGGTATCGCCGGGTGCACGGCCGTCCGCGGCCGCCACGGCGGCGAATGCCCGATCCGGCGCGGTCGCCGTGGCGGCGGCTCCGGCGGCCTGCGCCCCATCCCGTGTGGACGCCGCTGTCACCGGGTCCTCGCTCGGCGGGGCGCCGCGCTGCGCGGCACCGGCTTCCGCGCTCGCGAGCGCGCCGCCCCCGCCGCTCGCGGCGGGCAGTTCCTCGCCGCTCGCGGCGGCGTCCATGGCCTCGTTGGCGAGGCGGTCGGCGTGGCTGTTGCGGGCGCGCGGGATCCAGGCGAAGGAGACCGCGTCGAACTTCGCGACCAGCCCGCGCGCCTCCTCGGCCAGCGGAATCATGGAAGGGTGCTTGACCTTCCAGCGCCCGGAGAGCTGCTCGACCACCAGCTTCGAGTCCATCCTGACCTCGACGACGGCGGCCCCGAGCTCCAGCGCCGCCTCCAGCCCGGCGATCAGCCCCCGATACTCGGCGACATTGTTGGTCGCCACCCCGATGCTCGCCCGCCGCTCGGCGAGCACGTCGGCGCGCGCCGCGTCCCAGACGACGGCCCCGTACCCGGCCGGCCCCGGATTGCCGCGCGACCCCCCGTCCGCTTCGACGATCACGGTGCCCGGCCGGGCGGTCACAGCCCCGATTCCTTGGTGCGCACCAGGATCGCGCCGCACTCCGGACAGCGCAGCACCACGTCCGGCTCGGTCTTGGCGATCCGCGCGATCTCGCCGCGGTCCAGCTCGATCCGGCAGGCCCCACAGCGCCGCGCCTGCAGCAGCGCCGCCCCGACGCCGTGCGCCGCGCGCTGCCGGTCGTAGAGCGCGAGCAGCTCGCCGGGGAACTGCCCGACCAGCCCGGCCCGGTCGTTCTCGCAGCGCTGCTGCGCCACGTCCAGGTCGGCCACGGCCTCGTCGCGCAGCCGCTGCGCGTCGGTGAGCTCCTCCTCGGCCCGGCTCAGCCTGGCGCCCGCGTGGTCGTGGTCCGCGGCCGACGCCTCGCGCCGCTCCATTACCTCGAGCAGGTCGTCCTCCAGCGCGCCGCGGCGGCGCTCCAGGCTGGTGAGCTCGTGCTCCAGGTCGGTGAGCTGCTTGGCGTGCACCGCGCCGGAGGTGAGCATGGAGCGGTCGCGCTCCTCGCGCTTGCGCACCGCCTCGACCTCGCCCTCCAGCTTGCGGATGTCGCGATCCAGGTCGTCGAGCTCGATCTCGACCTTGACCGCGGCGTCCTTCTGAGCGTTGCGCTCCGCCTCCAGCCGGGCCACCTCCTGCTGCTCGGGCAGCACCTTCCGCCGGTGCGCGATCCGCGTCAGCTCGGCATCGGCGGCCGCGAGCCGGAGCAGCGCGGCCTGGATCGATGGTTCGACATTCACTGCGGGCAGACTCCTGGGAGACGAGGTGGGGCACGAGCAGGTCCACCACCGTACCGCGCAGCGGGCCGCCTACTCGGCGGGCCTGGTCTTGATGGCGTCGCGGGAGATGAAGACGTCGAACTCGCCCGGCGTGGCGATCACCGCGTTGCCGTAGGCGGAGCGCACGAAGGGCTCGGTGAACCAGCGCCCCTCGTCCATGTCCTGGAAGAAGTCGCGGTCCTCGCCGTTCAGGAAGATGTGGTTCTGCGCGGTGGCGACGCCGTCGAGCCGCTGGCCGTAGAGCCTGGTCACCTTGTACCCGGAGCCGAAGCCGAGCGCGTTCACCCACGGCTCCAGCTCGACGATATTGGCCTGCAGCACCCAGAGGTCGCCCTCCACCTGGTAGGTGTCGGTGCGCTCCTCGTGCTGGTCGTCGCCGAAGAGCGTGACCCGCACCTCCATCCGGTGCTCCTGCCCGGCGACGGGGGTGGCGACGACGTGCGCGGCCTTCACCTCGCCCGCCAGCCCGAGGTAGGTCTGCACCAGGGTGACCACCCAGAGCAGCAGCAGCGCGGCGACCAGCAGCACGACGCCGCTGGTGCCGCGGCCGAGTAGCGCGCGCAGCCCGAAGCTGCGCATCCGCACGAACGCCGAAACCAGCAGTGCCACCGCGACGACGATCGCAACGATCAGACCGACCTGCAGCACCCCGAAATCCACCGGGTAACTCATGCCGTGGTTATACCCCTGTCGGAGCGGGAATCTCGGGCGAATCGGGGACGGAACCGAGCCGTCACCTCCGCGTGACGCGCCGTTCGCCGCTCAGTGCCCGCACCCGACGGTCCACGGGTCGGTGCGCAGCGCCGAGACGTGCGTGGTCAGCCCGGGCAGCGCATTGCGGACCAGCGCCGCCGCCTGTGCGCACCAGGGGAATTCGGTGGCCCAGTGCGCGGCGTCGATCAGCGCCGGGCCGCCCGCGCGCAGGTGCTCGTCGGCGGGGTGGTGGCGCAGGTCGGCCGTGAGGTAGGCGTCCACCCCGCTGCGCGCGACCGTGCCGAGGAACGAGTCGCCTGCGCCGCCGCAGACCGCGACCGTGCGCACGATCCGCTCCGGGTCGCCCGCGGCGCGCACGCCCCAGGCGGTGGCGGGGAGCGCGGCGGCGGCGCGCGCGGTGAAGTCGCGCAGGGTTTCCTGGGTCGGCAGCGTGCCGATGCGGCCGAGACCGGTGCCGGTGGGGAGCGCGGCACGGGGGCTGACGTGGAAGGCGGGCTCCTCGTACGGGTGCGCGGCGCGCAGCGCGGCGAGGACCGCGGTGCGGCGGTTCGGCGGGGCGATCACCTCGAGCCGGTCCTCGGGGACGCGGGTCAGCTCGCCCGCCGTGCCGACGGCCGGGTTCGCGCCGGGCATCGGGCGGAACTGGCCGGTGGAGGGGGTGATCGAGGCGCAGTCCCGGTAGTTGCCCGTCCCGCCCGCGCCCGCGGCGAAGAGCGCGGCGGCGACCGCGTCGGTGTGCTCGCGGGGGACCTGGACGGTCCAATTGTCCACCGGGGCCGCGTCCTGCGGGTCGAGCGGGCGGAGGTCGTGGAGGCCGAGCGCTTCGGCGAGCGCGTCCGAGACGCCGGGGGCGGCGGAGTCGGCGTTGGTGTGCGCGGTGAAGAGGGCGCAGCCGCTGCGGACGAGGCGGTGCAGCAGCGCGCCCTTCGGGGTGTCGGCGGCGACGGTGTCGACGCCGCGCAGCAGCAGCGGGTGGTGCGCGACCAGCGCCTGCGCCCCCGCCGCGATCGCCTCGTCGACCACGGCCGCGGTGGCGTCGACGGCGAAGTGCACCCGGTGCACCGGTTCGGCCGGATCGCCGCAGACCAGGCCGACCGAGTCCCAGGATTCGGCGAGCGACGGCGGGTAGGCGGTGTCCAGCACCGCGATCAGCTCGGCCAGGGTGGTCATGCGGGAAGGCTCCCTCCGGTCGGGACGGTGGCGCTGCGGTGGGCGCGGATGGCGGCGGTGAGGGTGGCGACCGCGGGGGCGTCGCGGACGGCGACGCGGAGGTGGTCGGGGCCGAGGCCGGGGAAGGTGTCGGCGCGGCGGACCGCGATGCCGTCCGCGGCGAGTGCGGTGCGGAGGGCGGCGCCGTCGGGGGCGCGGAGCAGCAGGAAGGGGCCCGCGGCGGGGGTGTGCACGGCGATGCCGAGCGCGCGGAGCTTGGCGACCATCGCCTCCCGCTCGGCGGCGATGGCCAGCGCCTCGCGCTCGGCCCACGCGACGGCGCCCGGCTCGGCGGTGGCGGTGATCGCCTCCAACTGCAGCGTGCCGAGCGGCCAGTGCGGGCGCCCGTGCGCCAGCCGGGCCAGCAGCTCCGGCGCGCCGAGGAGGTACCCGCAGCGCAGCCCGGCGAGCGCCCAGGTCTTGGTGAGGCTGCGCAGGACAAGCACGTCCGGCGCCGCGAGCCCGGCCAGCGACGCGGGCTCGCCGGGGACCGCGTCCATGAAGGCCTCGTCGACCACGAGCACCCGCCCCGGCCTGCGCAGCGCGGTGATCGCAGCCGCCGGGTGCAGCACCGAGGTCGGGTTGGTGGGGTTGCCGAGCACCACCAGGTCGGCGTCGTCCGGCACCGCGGCGGCGTCGAGGGCGTAGGGCGGCTCGAGCAGCACCCGGCGTACCGGCACCCCGGCCTCGCGCAGCGCCAGCTCCGGCTCGGTGAAGGAGGGGTGCAGCACCGCGGCCGCGCGCGGCGCCAGCCTGGGCAGCAGCGCGAACCCCTCGGCGGCGCCGCCGAGCAGCAGCACCTCCTCCTGGCTCCGCCCGTGCCTGGCCGCGACCGCCGCCCGCGCCCGCCGCTCCTCGGCCGCCGCGGGGTACCGCGCCAGGTCGCCGAGCCGGGCGGCGAGCCGCTCGCGCAGCCACGGCGGCGGCGCGGTACCGCGCACGTTCACCGCGAAATCGAGCATGCCCGGCACCGCCTCCACGTCACCGTGGTGCCGCAGCGCGGCGTGGTCGATGGTGTCCTCTGGCACGTCTGCACACCCTACGTGGCGTGGCACCGGCGCCCGCGGGGACAATGGCGGCGTGGGTGAGCTGCACGTGTCCTTCGTCTGTACCGGCAATATCTGCCGATCGCCGATGGCGGCGCGGGTCTTCGAGAAGCACCTGGAGCGGGCCGGGCTGGCCGACCGGGTGCGGGTGACCAGCGCGGGCACCGGCGACTGGCACGTGGGCAACCCGGCCGACCCGCGCACCGCCGCCGTGCTGCGCCGGGCGGGCTACGACGACGCGCACGTCGCCGCCGAGTTCGGCGCCGCGCACCGGGACGCCGACCTGGTCGTCGCGCTGGACACCACGCACGAGCGCGCCCTGGCCCGGCTCGGCGTCCCCGCCGACCGCCGCCGCCTGCTGCGCAGCTTCGACCCGGCCGCCGACGGGCCGGACGTCCCCGACCCGTACTACGGCGACGACGCGGGCTTCGACCTGGTCCGCGACCAGATCGAGGCCGCGGTGCCCGGGCTGCTCGACTGGGTGCGCGCCGAACTCCCCGGGGAGTCGGGCTGATGCGCAGATTCTCCTTCCTGCTCCGACCCAGCTGGCTCGTGCTCGCCGCGCTGGTGGCCGGGTTCGCCTACCTCTGCTTCACCGTGCTCGCGCCGTGGCAGCTGGGCAAGAACGACAGCACCGAGCACCGCAACCAGCTGATCGCCGACTCCGTGCGGGCCGATCCGGTGGACGTCGGCGAGCTGCTCGCCGCGGACTCCGGGGTGCAGCCGGACGCGGTGGAGTGGCGCCGGGTCACCGCCACCGGTTCGTACCTGCCGGACAGCACGGTCCTGGTCCGGCTGCGGCACCTGGACGGGGCGCCGGGGTACACCGTGCTCGGCGCCTTCCGGCTGGACGACGGGCGGGTGCTGCTGGTGGATCGCGGGCTGGTGAAGGCGGTCGACGGGTCGCGGCCGCCCGCCGTGCCCGAGCCGCCCGCCGGTTCGGTGACGCTCGCGGCCAGGGTGCGGGACAGCGAGGGGGTGGCGCCGGACCGGGCGCCGTCGGTGCAGGACGGGTTCCGGCAGGTGTACTCCATCGACACCGGGCAGGGGGCCGAGGTGCTCGGGGTGTCGCTGACCAGCGTGCCGACCGGGGGGCGCGGGGGGTACCTGCAGCTGGACGAGGGGCAGGCGGGGGTCTTCGCGCCGAGCCCGCTGCCGCAGTTGGATGCGGGGCCGTACCTGTCGTACGGGTTGCAGTGGTTGGCGTTCGGAATCATGGCGCCGCTGGGGTTGGGGTACTTCGCGTACGCCGAGATCCGGGCGCGGCGGGCGGAGAAGGCTGGTCCCGCGCCGGTCGCGGAGGTGGTGGATTCGGCAGCGGTGACGCCCGAGCAGCGGTTGGCGGATCGGTACGGGCGCTCCCGCTGACGTAGATCGCCCGCTCCGCGCTCGACCGAATATCGCCACAGGCATGTCCTGCGGCTGCACACCACCGACAGGCGCGCCCCGGGGCCGCCTTCCGGTCAGCGGCGCTTCCGCGCTACCGCCGCGGCGACGGCGACGACCACCGCTCCGAGCTGGACCAGCTCGGAGAGCCGGACGGCGCGGCGCAGATCGGCGACCCGCGGATCGCGGCCGCGACCGAGGACCGGGCGCAGCTCGGTGCCGTGCGCGTACCGCGTCGGCCCGCCGAGCCGGATGCCGAGCGCACCGGCGGCCGACGCCTCGACCACCCCGGCGTTGGGGCTCGGGTGCGCACCGGCGTCCCGGCGCCAGGCGGCGAGCGCACCGGCGGCGCTGCCGCCGAGCAGCGGCGCGAGCGCCACGGTGAGCGCGCCGGTGAGCCGGGCGGGCACCAGGTTGGCGAGGTCGTCGACCCTGGCCGCGGCCCAGCCGAAGCGCCGGTAGCGCGCGTTCCGGTACCCGATCATGGCGTCCAGCGTGTTCACCGCGCGGTACCCGAGCAGCCCCGGCACCCCGGCGACCGCACCCCAGAAGAGCGGCGCGACGGTCGCGTCCGAGGTGTTCTCGGCGATAGATTCCAGCGCCGCCCGCGCCAACCCGTCGGCATCGAGGTGGGCGGGATCACGCCCGCAGAGCGAGGGCAGCAGCGCCCGCGCGCGCTCGATGTCCCCCGACTCCAGCGCATCCGCCATCCGCCGCCCGGTCCGCGCCAGACTCGTCCCGCCCAGCACGGTCCAGGTCGCGACCGCCACCACCGGCAGCCCACCCCGGCCCAGCACCCGCCCCGGGCCGACCACCGCCCCCACCGCGACCGCCTCGTGCACCGCCCCGGCGAGCCGGTGGTCCCGGTAGGTCACCCGCTCCAGCGCGAGCGCCCCGCTCCCGAACCCGGCCACCGGATGCCACCGCCGCGGATCCCCGAACGCCAGGTCGAGTGCGAAGCCGAGCGCGAGACCGAGGGGCACCGAGGTGGACACCCGGCGAGGTTAGCCGGTGCTGTCACACTCGGACCGGCCACGTCGTCCACCTGACGACGGACCGAGAAACGAACGGTGGATGGCGATGCACGACGAGACCGCCGCGCTGGCGCGCGAATTCCAGGAGCACCGGCCCTACCTGCGCAGGCTCGCCTACAGCACGCTCGGCAGCCTGGCCGACGCCGACGACGTGGTGCAGGAGGCGTGGCTGCGGCTGCAGCGGCACACCGAATCCGGCGGCGCCCCGATCGAGAACCTGCGCGCCTGGCTCAGCACCGCCACCGGCCGGCTCGCGCTGGACCACCTCGGCTCGGCCCGGGTGCGCCGCGAGCAGTACGTCGGCGAGTGGCTCCCCGAACCGGAGGTGACCACCTCGGCCGACCCCGCCGACCGCGTCACCCAGGACGAGCGGGTGACGACGGCGCTGCTGGTGGTGCTCGAATCGCTCTCCCCCGCCGAGCGCACCGCCTTCGTGCTGCAGGACGTCTTCGGCATGAGCGGCCCCGAGGTCGCCGACGTGGTCGGCCGCACCCCGGCCGCGGTCAGGCAGCTCGCCTCCCGCGCCCGCAAGCGGGTCGAGGACGGCACCCCGCGCTTCCCCGCCTCCCCGGACGAGCACCGGAAGGTGGTCTCCGCCTTCGCCCTGGCCTGGCGCTCCGGCGACCTCGCCGCGCTGCTCGGCGTGCTGGACGCGAAGGTCAGCCTGACCGCCGACAGCGGCGGCAAGGTGCCCGCCATCCGCAGGCCGGTGGCGGGCGCGGAGCTGGTGGCCAAGCTGCTGGTCGGCTGGTACCACGCGCCCGCCGCCAGGCACGGCTGGGGCCGGGCGGTGCTGGTCAACGGTGCCCCGGGGCTGCTGGTCTTCGACGGCAACCACACCGGCGTCTTCGCCTTCACCGTCGACGCGGGCCGGATCACCGCCATCCACGTGGTCCGCAACCCGGACAAGCTGCGCGACCTGCCCGAGACCGCCGAGCCGGACTGGTACCTCACCGACCCGGAGTGATCAGCCGAGGTCCGGCGCGGCGACCGGGATCCCGTGCGCCGCGCCGACCTCCGCCGAGAAGAGCTTCCCGTTCGCCGCGGTGAGCCCGGCGACCAACCCGCGGTCCGCCCGGCATGCGGCCCGCACCCCGCGGTCGGCGATGGCGAGCACCGGGGGCAACGTGGCGTTGGTGAGCGCGAGGGTGGCGGTGTGCGGCACCGCGCCCGGCATGTTGGCGACGCAGTAGAAGAGCGTGTCCGCGACCGGGAAGGTCGGCGCGGCGTGCGTGGTCGGGCGCGAGTCGGCGAAGCAGCCGCCCTGGTCGACGGCGACGTCCACCAGCACGGCGCCCGGGCGCATCCGCCCGACCAGCTCGGTGGAGACCAGCTTCGGCGCCCGCGCGCCCGGCACCAGCACCGAGCCGATCACCAGGTCGGCACCGCGCACCGCCCGCTCGACCTCGGTGTTGTTCGAGGCGACGGTGACGATCCGGCTGCCGAACCGCAGCTCCAGCTCGCGCAGCCGCGCCTGGTTGGTGTCGAGCACCGTCACCTGCGCCCCCATCCCGGCGGCGACCTCGGCCGCGCAGGCGCCCGCCACCCCGCCGCCGAGCACCACCACCTCGCACGGCCGCACCCCGGGCACCCCGCCCGGCAGCACCCCGGCCCCGCCCAGCGGCGCCATCAGGTGGTACGCCCCGACCTGCGCCGCCAGCTTCCCCGCCACCTCGCTCATCGGCGCGAGCAGCGGCAGCGAGCCGTCCGGCGCGCGCACCGTCTCGTAGGCGAGCGCGGTGACGCCGGAGCGCAGCAGCGCCTCGGTGCAGCCGCGGGAGGCGGCCAGGTGCAGGAAGGTGAAGAGCACCTGGCCGCGGCGCAGCAGCGGGTACTCCGCCTCGACCGGCTCCTTCACCTTGAGCACCAGCTCGGCCGCGCCCCACACCTCCGCGGCGGCGGGCACCGAGACCGCCCCCGACTCGGTGTAGTCGGCGTCCCCGAACCCGGACCCCACCCCGGCGCCCCGCTCGACCAACACCTCGTGCCCGTGCCGCACCAGCTCGGCGGCGCCCGCGGGCGTCAGCGCCACCCGGAACTCCTGTTCCTTGATCTCCCGCGGTACTCCGATGCGCATGGGGTCATCGTGGCGCACGGCGGGCGGCTCCGCGCCCCGCCGCGCCGCCGGACGCCCGCGGCCTTCACACCCGCGTCGGCACCCCGATCTCGAAGCGCACCCCCGGCACCGGGATCCGCAGCCGCTCCGCCTGTCCGGCGTACTCGAACGTGCGCCGCAGATGCTCCAGCGTCTCGCTGAAGTGCGCCCACCCCTCGCCGTGCACCGGCACCACAACGGCATTGCCGAGCAGCTCCGCCGCCTGCAGGGCGGTGCGCGCGTTCAGCGTGACGTCCGCGTCGCCGAACAGCCCGACGTTCGCCGCCCCCACGTTCAGCACCGCGATATCGATCGGCCCCAGCCGCTCCGCGATCCGCCCCACCACCTCGACCGAGGCATTGTCCCCCGACACGTACACCACCGGCTGTCCTGGAGCGCGCAGCACGAACCCGGTGACCACCCCGGTCACCGGCTCGCACCCCGCGGGCCCGTGCAGCGCGGGCACCGCCGTCACCTCGACTCCGCCCACCGGCACCGTCTCCCACTCGGCCACCCCGCGCACCCCGGGGATGCGCTCCGCGGCGCCGGGCGTGGAGAGCACCACCGGCACCTCCCCGAGCAGCACGCGCCCTGATTCGTCCAGATTGTCGGCGTGCTCGTCGTGCGAGAGCAGCACCGCGTCGATCGGCCCGATCTCGGTCCGCGGCACCGCGGGCCCGTGCAGCTTGTGCAGCGACACCGCGACGCCCGGGTAGTCCCTCGGCTCGTCGAAGGTGGGATCGGTGAGCCAGGTGCGACCGCCGTAGCGGAACCGCAGCGTCGGCCCGCCGACATGCAGTGCGTCGAAGGAGAAAGTCATGTCCTCGATGCTCGGCCCGCACGCACCCCGGAACCAGTGGCCCGCAAGTCACACACCGCTAAGATCGGGCCATGCACGAGGTAGCCGTCCTCGCCTTCGACGGCATCAGCCCCTTCCACCTGGCGGTCCCGACCCTGGTCTTCGGCCGCGTCGGCATCGACGGCCCCGCCCCCTACGCCGTCCGCGTCTGCGCCGAACACCCCGGGAGACTCGCCACCCCCGCCGGCTTCGCCCTGCACGTCGACCACGGCCTCGACACCATGGCCACCGCCGACACCATCGTGATCCCGAGCTGGCGGCAGCACGCCACCCCCTCCCCCGAGCTGCTCGGCGCCCTGCGCACCGCCAACGCCCGCGGGGCCAGACTGGTCGGCCTCTGCCTCGGCGCCTGGGCCATCGCCGCGACCGGCCTCGCCGACGGCAGGGAGTTGACCACCCACTGGGCCACGGCCGAGCAGCTGGCCACCGCCTTCCCGAAGGTGCGGGTCCGCGCCGACACCCTCTGGTCCGACCTCGGCGACATCGTCACCTCGGCAGGCGTCGCCGCCGCGCTCGACTGCTGCCTGCACCTGGTCCGCACGGACCACGGCTCCCTCGCCGCCGCCGAGCTGGCCTCCGCCCTGGTCACCGCACCGCACCGGAGCGGCTCCCAGGCCCAGTTCATCCCGGTCCCGGTCCCCGACCCGGCCGACGACGACCCGGTCGAGCGGGCCATGGTCTGGGCACGGGCCAACCTGGCCGACCCGATCGACCTGGACGGCTTGGCCGCGGTCGCCCACATGTCCCGGCGCACCTTCACCCGCCGCTTCCGCGACCGCACCGGCGCCAGCCCCCAGCAGTGGCTGCTGCACCAGCGCGTCGACGCGGCCCGGCTGCTGCTGGAGAGCACCGACGAGACGGTCGAGCGGATCGCGGGCCGGGCGGGCTTCGGCTCCGCGGTCAGCCTGCGCCACCACTTCCAGCGCAGGCTCGGGACCAGCCCGGCCGGGCACCGCGCCCAGTTCCGGCCCGGCTAGGTTCGGGGTATGAGAATCGAGATCGGCGGCCACGCCCCTGCCATCGACGAACGCGCCTGGATCGCGCCGACCGCGACGGTGATCGGCCGGGTGACGCTCGCCGCGGACGTCAGCATCTGGTACGGCGCCGTGCTGCGCGCCGATCTGGAGACCATCGACATCGGCACCGGGACGAACATCCAGGACGGCTGCGTGCTGCACTCCGACCCCGGCTTCCCGCTCACCGTCGGCAGCGGGGTCTCGGTGGGGCACAACGCGATCCTGCACGGCTGCACCGTGGAGGACGACGTGCTGGTCGGCATGGGGGCAACCGTCCTGAACGGCGCGGTGATCGGCGCCGGCAGCCTGATCGCGGCCAATGCCCTGATCCCGGAGGGCGCGCGGATCCCGCCCGGCTCGCTGGTCGCCGGGGTGCCCGGCAAGGTCAAGCGGGAGCTCGGCGACGCCGAGCGGGACGGCATCAAGCTCAACGCCGCTGTGTACCTTCACAACACGACCCCGCACCGGGACGCCACGCCGTTGTGAGGGACACCACACCGAAGGGCCCGCCGCGGAACCGTTGATAACATGATCACAGCGCCCCGCCACGGCGCTGGATCTTCCGGCTTGCCGCGGGCGTTGCGTGTGGGCAGGAGGTATCACGGTGGCGTACGAGCGTTCGGGTATGCACCGTTCGGGGGGACGGATCAGTGTGGCCGACATCGCGGCCCAACCGGGGGGAATCGAGGCGCTGCGCCGCAGGGTGCACGAGCTGCGGTGTCGCGGGGTGGATTTCGCCGCCAATGCGATCGAGCGGGAAATGGCGGATTTCGACCTGCCCGGCGGCTGACCGGCCGGTGTCGCGGGGTGAAATAATCTCGTCGGATCACTGCACGTCGACGGGAGATGTGATGTCCGCGGTTCCGCCGATGCTCCAGCGCATCCTGGAGAAGCCGGTCGCCGATGGTGAGCGGTTGCTGGAGAGCGCCTTCTCGGCCTTCCTCGATTTCGGCATCAAGCGCACCAGCATGGGCGAGATCGCGCGCCGCGCCGGGATCAGCCCGGCCACCCTCTACCGCCGCTTCGAATCCAAGAACGACCTGGTCGAGGCGGTGACGGTGCGCGAGGCGCAGCGCTTTGTGGCCGAGATCGACGGCCGGGTGCGCACCGTCAGCGGCTCCGACGACCAGCTGGTGGAGATCTTCGTCGCCTTCATCACCGCGATCGCGGGCAACCAGCTGCTGCGCAGGCTGCTGCGCACCGAACCGGAGCTGATCCTGCCCAAGCTCACCACCGACGCCGGGCCGGTGCTCGCCATCGGCCGCACCTACCTGGCGGAGAAGCTGCGCGAGCTAGGCGAGCCCGGCGCCGCCGAGCAGGTCGACCCGGATCTGGTCGCCGAGATCATGGCCCGGCTCGCGCTCTCCCTCGCGCTCACCCCGGACGGCCTCATCCCGATCGACGACGCCGAGGCGGGCCGCGATTTCGCCAGGCGCACCCTGCTCCCGATGATCGGCGTCCGCCCCAGGGCCTGACCCTCGGCGCAGCCCGAAGGCGGCGCGGACCCGCTCGTCCAGCAGCGCGGCCGCGGCGGCGTCGAACTCCCGGCCCGCCAGCAGCTCGACCGCCAGCGCGATCACCGCCCGCGCCGCGGGGGCCGCGGGGTCGGGCAGCGGCATCCCGGAGACGTACTGGGTGATCCATCGGCGGCGGCCGGAGTAGAGCCGGTTCCCGCACACCGCGTCGTACCAGCGCAGCCCCACCGCGGAGTTGGCGACGCCGGTGACGAGCGCGGCCAGCTCCTCGGCGCGCTCGCCTAGGTCGGCCAGCGAGAGCCAGTAGCAGTCGCCGTTCACCACCGCGCCGGAGCGGTCCAGCGCGAACCGCGGGGCCGCGCTGATGTCCGGGAAGACCACCTTCGGCGCGCGCCACAGGTGCGGCCGCTGCGGCACCCAGATCTCGAACCACGCCCTTCCGCCCGCGGTGACGTAGCGCCGCGCGGCCAGCGCCTCCCGGTGCGCGGTCAGGTAGGCCGCGGCGCCGGGGTAGACGGCCAGGTCGACCGGGGTGCGCCTGGTCGCCGCCGTGTCGTACGGGTACAGCACCCGGACGTCGCGCGCGCGTTCGATCCGCCACGGCGCCAAGTCGTCGTGGGTGAGCAGCGGGAGCAGCAGCTCCGGCTCCGGGCTCGGCCGCACCGCGTCCCAGCGATCCGAGATGAACACCGGGTCCGCGGTCGTCTTGATCCCCACCCGGATCCGCCCCAGCTCCCCCACCCGCCGCCAGGTCGCCGCGTCGATCGCACCCAGCCAGGCATCCAGCTCCGGATGCGAGAGCCGCCACGGCGCGGCACCCGCCTTGGCCCCGGGCGACCGCCGGGTCCGCCCCACCGAGGTGACCGTCGCGGAGGCTGCCCCCGGGGTCCCGTCCACGACGCCGCGGACCGACCCCGGCTCGGAAGCCGCGCCCGGCTCTCTTCGACCGGCAGCGGAACCCGCGCCGGGTTCGCCGGTGACGAGCACCCCGACCTCCATCGCGAACTCCCGCTCCCCGAGCGCGATCCGCCGGCTCCGCGGCGCGAGCATCGCGTCGAAGAGGTCGTCGGACTCCGCGCCGGGATCGGCGCCACCCACCTGGTACACCGAGACGAAGCGGCACGGCCCGGCGACGGCTCCCTTGACCGCGATCGTCACCGCGGGCAGCACCGCCGCCGCGAACAACTTGGTGTCCCCGAGGTCGTACAGCTCGACCGGCGCCAGCTCGTCGCGCAGCAGCTCCCGCACATTGACCCCCGCCCGCGTGGTCAGGTACCGGTTCGCGCAGAGCAGCGCGAGCACCCCGCCGGGCGCGAGCAACCGCGCGGCCGACGCCACGAAGGGGTGCGTCAGATCGATCCGCCCGCGCAGCCCGTACCTGGCCCGCAGCGCGGTCGCGGCGGCTCCGCCGAGCTGCTGGGTGCGCACGTACGGCGGATTGGTGATGACCGCGTGGAACTCCCCCGCGGGCAGCGCGTCCGCCGCGGCCAGGAAGTCACCCGCCCACCAGCGCGCCGCCACCCCCGCGGCCGCGGCCCTGCTCCCGGCCAGCCGCAACCCGGCCGCGTGCAGGTCGTGGCCGACCAGCTCCAGCCGCGTCTCCGGCCGCAGCCGCGCCGCCTCGGCCGCCACCGCGAGCAGCAGCTCACCGTCGCCGCAGGCCGGGTCGAGCACGCGCAGCACCGGGCCGGGCGGGGCGTGCGCCAGCAGCCGCCGCGCCAGGAATCCGGCCAGCGCGGGCGGGGTGTAGTGCCGCCCGTGCCGCTTCCGGTCCCGGTCCGCCGGGCCCCGGCCGCCGCGCGCCGCGGGTGGATCGGCCATGCGCCGATTGTGCCTCAGGGTGTGGCGTACGCCACCCAACCCGGCGGACCCGGTCCACCTCCGGACACTTCTCGTCAGCGAACCCCACTGCTACTGTTTGGTCTCGAAAAGAGACCAAAACGGCGAGGGAGCCCCATGACAGCGATCGACACCGACCAGTACACCGCGCTGCGCCGGCTGCTGGACGAGCGCTGGACCTGCCGTCAGTTCCGCCCGGAGCCGGTGCCGCGGGAGATCGTGGAGCGGCTGCTGCTCGCCGCCCAGCGCACCCCGTCCTGGTGCAACACCCAGCCGTGGCGGGTCGAGGTCACCGACGGCGCGGGCACCGAGCGCTTCCGGACCGCGCTGCGCGCGCACCTCGCCGCCCCCGACGGCGGGCCGGACTTCCCCTTCCCGCCCGCCTACACCGGCGTCCACCAGCAGCGGCGCCGGGAGTGCGGCGGCCAGCTGTACGAGAGCGTCGGGATCGAGCGCGGCGACAAGGCGGCCGCGTTCCGGCAGACCATGCGCAACTTCGACTTCTTCGACGCGCCGCACGTGGCGATCGTCAGCGCCCCCGCCGACCTCGGCGTCTACGCCGCCGTCGACTGCGGCCTCTACCTGAACAGCTTCCTGCTCGCCGCGCAGAGCCTCGGCCTCGGCGCCGCCCCGCAGGCCGCGCTCGCCACCTACGCCCCCTTCGTCCGCCGCCACTTCGGCATCCCGGACGACCAGCGCGTGGTCGCGGGCATCTCCTTCGGCTACCCCGACGCCGAGCACCCCGTCAACAACTTCCGCACCACCCGCGCCGACCTCGCCGACACCGTGCACTTCCACAGCGCCTGACCGCTCGCGCAGCTGCCGGGATTCGCGTGCCCTCAGCCCGGCCGGACGGCCGCGGGCTCGGGCACGACGTCGCGCGCCGTCATCTCGGCTCCGCAGTGGTCGCAGGCCAGCCGTACGTGCGCCTCCCCGGCGCAGTCCCGGTGGCTGTACCGCACCGGCGGCCCGTCCGGCGCCATGTGCGCGTCACCCCAGTCCCGGATGGCGAGCAGCACCGGGTAGATGTCGTGCCCCTTGGGCGTGAGCCGGTACTCCCCGGACTCCACCTTGACCAGGATCCCGTGCTCGATCAGCCGATCCAGCCGATCCAGCAGCCTGCTGCGCGAGATCCCGAGCGCGCTCTGGAACCCGTTGAACCGCCGGATCCCGCTGAAGCAGCACTTGAGGATGAGCAGCGTCCAGCGGTCCCCGAAGACGACGAGCGGCCGGGTGATCGAGCACGGCACCTCGGCGAGATCCTGGTAGCGCATCCGGCGATGCTACCGCCGGAACCCCCAGCTACAGCGGGATGTTCTTGTGATGGCTGGCTACGGCGGGCACCGCGGCCAGCGCCGCCGCCAGCGTGCTGCGGGTGCGGGCCGGGTCGATGACCTCGTCCACCACCCCGATGGCGACGGCCCGCTCCACGCCCCCGGCGATCTGCTCGTGCTCGGCGGTCAAACGCTCGTGCAACGCCTCGCGCTCGGCCTCGGGCGCGGCGGCCAGCGCCTTCTTGTGCAGGATGCCGACGGCGGCCTTGGCCCCCATGACCGCGACCTCGGAGCCGGGCCAGGCGTAGACCGCGGTGGCGCCGAGCGCGCGGGCGTTCATGGCGATGTAGGCGCCGCCGTAGATCTTGCGGGTCACCAGCGTCACCCGCGGCACCCTGGCCTCGGCGAAGGCGTGCAGCAGCTTGGCGCCGCGGCGCACGACGCCCTCCCACTCCTGGCCGACGCCGGGCAGGTAGCCGGGCACGTCGGTGAGCACGATGATCGGGATGCCGAAGGCGTCGCAGAGCCGCACGAAGCGGGCCGCCTTCTCGGCGCTCTCGGAGTTCAGGCAGCCGCCGAGCCGCAGCGGGTTGTTGGCCAGCACGCCGACGGTGCGGCCGCCGAGCCTGCCGAGCCCGGTGACCATGCTGCGCGCGTACCCGCCCTGCAGCTCCTCGAAGGTGGACTCGCCGTCCACGTTGTCCAGCAGCTCGTGCACCACCGGCTTGACGTCGTAGGCCCGCCGCGGCGACTCCGGCAGCAGCGCCTTGAGGTCCACGTCGCCGCCCGCCGCCGCGGCCAGGTCGAACTCGCCCTGCTCGGCGAACATGGAGACCAGCCGCCGCGCCCGGTGCAGCGCGTCGGCCTCGTCGTTCGCGACGATGTGCGTCACGCCGGACTTCTTGCCGTGCGTCTCCGGCCCGCCGAGCGTGGCCATGTCGACCTGCTCGCCGGTGACGCTGCGCACCACGTCCGGGCCGGTGACGAAGACCCGGCCCTCGGGCGCCATGATCACGATGTCGGTGAGCGCGGGGCCGTAGGCGGCGCCGCCCGCGGCGAAGCCGAGCACGACGGAGAGCTGCGGAATCCGCCCCGATGCCCGGACCATCGCCTCGAACACCAGCCCGACCGCGTGCAGCGCCTCGACGCCCTCGGCCAGCCTGGCGCCGCCGGAGTGCCAGAGCCCGACCACCGGGACGCCCGCGTCCAGCGCGGTGTCGATGGCGGAGACGATGTGCTTGCAGCCGTCGACGCCCATGGCGCCGCCCATGACGGTGGCATCCGAGCAGTAGGCGACGGTGCGCACCCCGTCCACCTCGCCGATCGCGGCGAGCACGCCGGAGCGGTCGCGCGGGTGCAGCGGCAGGAGCGTGCCCGCGTCGAAGAACCGCTGCAGCCTGCCGAGCGGGTCGCGCGGGTCGGTGGCGGTGTCCGGTCGGAGCGCGGGGGCCATGATCGTCATCGCGCTCACCTCCTGTTCGGGGGCGGGTCGGTCGACGGCAGCATTCGATGGCGCCGCGTCCGGCGGAGAAAAAGGATGTGCGGGAACCGAAGGGGGCCCGGCAGAATGCCAGGGCCCCCGTCGTATTCCGTTGTGCGGTCGGGCTACTCGCTAGGCCCGGCCGAAGGCGAGCGCCACATTGTGCCCGCCGAAACCGAAGGAGTTGTTGACCGCGTACTCGATTTCCTGGCGCCGGGCCTCCCCGTGCACCACGTCGAGATCGATCTCCGGATCCTGGTTCTCCAGGTTCAGCGTCGGCGGGACGATGCCGTCCCGGATGCTGAGCACGGTGAGCACCGACTCCAGTGCGCCCACCGCGCCGATCGAGTGCCCGAGGGCGGACTTCGGCGCGTAGACCGAAGCGTGGTTACCCACCGACTTGCCGATCGCCCGCGCCTCGGCGGTGTCGCCGATCGGGGTGGCGGTGGCATGCGCGTTGATGTGGGTGATGTCGCTCTTCTGCAGTCCTGCGGTCTGCAGCGCCCTGGTGATGGCGCGCGCGGCGCCGCTGCCCTCGGGGTCGGGGGCGACCAGGTGGAAGCCGTCGGAGGTGATCCCCGCGCCGAGCAGCCTGGCGTGGATGGTGGCGCCGCGGGCCTTGGCGTGCTCCTCGGTCTCGATGACCATGAGGGCGCCCGCCTCGCCGAACACGAAGCCGTCGCGATCCTTGTCGAAGGGGCGCGAGGCGCCCTTCGGATCGTCGTTGCGGGTGCTCATCGCGCGCATCATGGAGAACGCCGCGATCGGCACCGCGTCGATGAAGCCCTCGACACCGCCGGTGACGACGATGTCGGCATCGCCCATGAC
This sequence comes from Nocardia sp. NPDC057353, assembly GCF_042667085.1. Classification (NCBI taxonomy): domain Bacteria; kingdom Bacillati; phylum Actinomycetota; class Actinomycetes; order Mycobacteriales; family Nocardiaceae; genus Nocardia; species Nocardia sp. NPDC057353. The sequence continues at coordinate 12,289 of NZ_JBHVAK010000057.1, read as the reverse complement.
GATCATCCGCCATGCGTTGGCGATGGCCTCGGAGCCGGACGAGCACGCCGAGACCGGAGTGACCACTCCTGCCCGCGCCTTCAATTCGAGGCCGACGACCGCGGAGGGGCCGTTCGGCATGACCATCTGCACGGCCAGCGGCGAGACCTTGCGGAAGCCGCCGTTCTTCAGCTTGTCGACCGAGTCGATGAGGGCGTCGCCGCCGCCGAGGCCGGTGCCGATCGCGACGCCGAGGCGTTCGGGATCGACCTCCGGGCTGCCGGCGTTGCGCCAGACCTCACGACCGAGCACGGTCGAGAGCTGCTCCACGTAGGACATGCGCCGGGCCTCGACCCTGGTCAGCAGGGTCTCCGGGTTCACCTTCAGGTGGCCGCCGATACGGACCGGCAGGTCGTATTCCTCGATGAAGTCATCCTCGAGAACGTCGATGCCGCTCTCGCCGTTGAGGAGGCCCTTCCACGTCGCATCGACGTCACCCGCGATCGACGTGGTCGCCGCCAGGCTCGTAACGACGACGTTGGGAAAGTTCCCGTTCTTGGTGGAAGGAGTGGTCACTGGTTCAGTCCTACTCGGCGCTGTCGAACTTGGCCTTGAGCTCGGCGGCGGCGTCGGAGTTCTCGGCCTCGAGCTTCTGGATGTAATTGACGGCGTCGCCGACCGTCTTCAGGCTGGCGAGATCCTCGTCCGGGATCTTGACGCCGTACTTGTCCTCGGTCTGCACAGCGATCTCGACCATGGACAGCGAGTCGATGTCCAGGTCATCGACGAAGGACTTCTCGACGGTCACCTCGGACGGCTCGATGCCGGTCACTTCCTCGATGATCTTGCCGAGCTCCTCGACGATTTGTTCCTGGGTCAGAGCGGCCACTTCGTGGCTCCCTTCTTGTTTCTGCTGAGTAGGGCTCTACTGGGTTTTCGATCGGAACCGGACTTTGGTTACCGTCCGGCTCGGTCACGGTCGCGTGTCGATTGCCGCGCGACCGTGGGAAAGCTAGCCGGAGCTCGTGAGCGCGGCCAAGGCGGGGAGGTCTTCGGGGGTTTTGAGCGCCAGTGTCGGCGTCCCCTTCAGCTCCCGCTTGGCGATGCCGACGAGGGTCCCGGCAGGTGGCAGCTCCGCCACCGCCGACACCCCGGCCCGCCTGCTGGTCTCGGTGCACAGATCCCACCGCACGGGGCGGGTGACCTGGGCCGCGAGCTTGTCGATCGCGTCCTGACCGGACTCGACGGGCGCGCCGTCGAAGTTCGAGAGCAGGGTGCGCACCGGCTCGCCGGGGGTGATCTTCGCGACCGCCGCGGTCACGGCGTCCTGGGCGGGCGCCATGTACGCGGTGTGGAACGCGCCCGCGACGGGGAGGGCGCGCACGCGCGCCTTCTCCGGCGGGTTCGCGGCGAGTTCCGCGAGGGCCTGCACCGCGCCCGCGGCCACGATCTGCCCGGCCGCGTTGCGGTTGGCCGGAACCAGGTCGAGCTCCGCGAGCCTGGCGAGCACGGCGGCCTCGTCGCCACCGAGCACCGCCGACATCCCGGTCGGCTCCAGCGCGCACGCCTTCGCCATCTCCGCGCCGCGGATGGCGGCCAGGGTGACCGCCTCGTCCGGCGTGATGACGCCCGCCACCGCCGCGGCGGCGAGCTCGCCGACCGAGTGCCCGGCCACGATGGTATCCGCGGGCAGCGAATCCTGGTCGATCTCCGCGAACGCGAGCAGCGCCGCGGCGACCACGAGCGGCTGGGTCACCGCGGTGTCGGTGATCTCCTCCGCGGTGGCGGTGGTGCCGAGGCGGACCAGATCCAGCCCCGACGCCTTGCTCCAGAGCGCGAGGCGATCGGCGGCGCCGGGCACCTCGAGCCAGGGCGCGAGCATGCCGGGTGTCTGGGACCCCTGTCCGGGGGCGAACAACGCGATCACGTCCCTAAGAAAACACTGTGAAGCGCCTACTACGTGATGTCGGCACCGATGAAGGTTTCGGACTGCTTTTGTGGGGGTCCCACAAACGGCCACGTCGGCCGCGCCGATCGCGCGGAGCGGGTTGGCCGTTACAGTCCGTCGGAACCCATCGAGGCAGAAGTGTCTTCTGATGGAGTTGATGACGATTCGTTACGAGTTCGTGTCAAACGACCTACTGTGGCAGCGATTCGGAGCACGTAAGCGTCGCGCGAATTCATCGGATCCCGGCCGGTGACTTCCGCGATGCGCTTCAGGCGATACCGCACCGTATTTGGATGGATGTACAGCTGACGGGCGCAGGTCTCGACCGCTCCCCCGCAATCGAGGTACGCATCAAGGGTGTCCGCCAGGGCCGAACCGGCCGCTGCCAACGGAAGCACAACGTAGTCGACGAGCGCCCCGACCGCAGCACGGTCCCCCAACAAGGCGCGTTCCGGCAACAACTCCGCGGCGTGCACCGGCCGCGGCGCCCCCCGCCAGCCGACCACCGCCTCCATCCCGGCCAGCGCCTCCACCGCGCTGGCGTGCGCGGCGCCGAGCGTGCGGGTGGTCGGCCCGATCACCACCGGGCCGTCGGAGAAGACCTCGGCCAGCAGGTCGCCGAGGAACGCCGACTCCTGCCCCGGCTCGCCGAGCGGCCCGCTCACCACCATCACCAGCCTGGTGCCCTGCACCACCGCCAGCGCGGCCCTGCCGTGCCGCGCCGCGATGGTGTGCACCGCGCCCACCGCCGAGACGCCCTGCTCGCGCGGCGGGATGCCGACGAGCACGGTGGCGGGCGCGGTGGCGTCCCAGTTCAAGGTGGCGGCCCTGGAGAGCATGTCCGGGCCGGTGTCGCCGCGCACGACGGCATCCACCACCAGCGCCTCGAGCCTGGTGTCCCACGCCCCCCTCGACTCCGCCGCGCTGGCGTACACCGAGGCGGCCGCGAAACCGAGCTCGCGCCCGTATCGCAGCACCGCCTCGGTGAGCGCCACCAGCTGCCGGTCGTTGCGGGCCAGCGCGGGCAGCCACTGCTCGAAGAACTCCATGGCCACCCTGACCATGTCCACGGTCTGGCGCAGCGTCAGCCGCCGCGCCAGGTCCTGCGGGAACACCTGGAAGGCGTCCAGGCTGAACCGGATGTCGCTGTCCGGGTCCTGCAGCCACTCCAGGAAGTTCACCACCGCGGTCTGCACCAGCATCTGCACGCCCGCGCGCTGCGCGGCGTCCAGATCGGCGAAGAACGGCAGCCGGTCCTGCATCGACCCCACCGCCTCGGTGGAGAGCCGCCCGGAGAACTGCTTGACCCGCCTGAGCAGCGTGTCCGGCAGCGGGTCCCGGTTCTGCCGGTTCGGCGAGAGCGCGCCGGTCGGCAGGTAGACCTCGTGCTCCGACGAGGTGTCCGAGATCCGCCTCGGCCGCGGTGGTTTACGCTCCACGATCCCTTCCGTTTTCGCCGCTACCGGTGGCTACTCGTCGTCGACGTCGGCCTCTGGCGCTGCCGTGACATCGTCGATGCGGTACTTCGCGGCCGCCTCGGCGGGCTTGGCCGCGTCGATCTTCCCGGCCTTCGCCAGCCCGGCCAGCACCGCCACCGTGATCGACTCGGCATCCACATTGAACACCCGGCGGGCGGCCGGGCGGGTGTCGGAGAAGCCGAAACCGTCGGTGCCGAGGGTGATGTAGTCGCCAGGGACCCACTTGCGGATCTGGTCCTGGACCGCCCGCATCCAGTCCGAGGCCGCCACGATCGGGCCTTCGGCCTCGGCCAGCACCTCGGTGATGTACGGGACGCCGGGGTCCTCGCCCGGGTGCCGCAGCGCCGCGATCTCCTTCGCCAGCCCGTCCCGGCGCAGCTCGCCCCACGACGTCACCGACCAGACGTCGGCCCGCACGTTCCACTCCTTCGCGAGCAGCTCCTGCGCGCGCAGCCCCGCGGGCACCGTGACGCCGGAGACCAGGATCTGCGCGGGCAGCTCGCCCTCGGTGCCCGCCCGGTAGCGGTAGATGCCCTTGAGCAGCCCCGCCACGTCCACGTCATCCGGCTCGGCCGGCTGCGGGTACGGCTCGTTGTAGAGGGTGATGTAGTAGAAGATGTTCTCGCCGCCGAAGCCGTCGACGCCCGGCGTTCCGCCGTACATCCGGCGCAGCCCGTCCCGCACGATGTGCGCGATCTCGAAGGCGTAGGCCGGGTCGTAGGTGACGACCGCCGGGTTGGTCGAGGCGAGCAGCAGCGAGTGGCCGTCGTTGTGCTGCAGCCCCTCGCCGGTCAGCGTGGTGCGCCCGGCGGTGGCGCCGAGCACGAAGCCGCGGGCCAGCTGGTCGGCGGCGGCCCAGAGCCCGTCGCCGGTGCGCTGGAAGCCGAACATCGAGTAGAAGATGTACAGCGGGATCATCGGCTCGCCGTGCGTGGCGTACGAGGTGCCCGCCGCGGTGAACGAGGCCGTCGAGCCCGCCTCGTTGATCCCCTCGTGCAGGATCTGCCCGGCGCTGCTCTCCTTGTAGGCGAGCATGAGCTCGGCGTCGACCGAGGTGTAGAGCTGGCCGTTGCGGTTGTAGATCTTCAGCGACGGGAACCACGAGTCCATGCCGAAGGTGCGCGCCTCGTCCGGGATGATCGGCACGATCCGCTTGCCGATCTCCTTGTCCCGCAGCAGCTCCTTCATGAGCCGGACCAGCGCCATGGTGGTGGCCACGTTCTGCTTGCCCGACCCCTTGCGGATCGAGCGGTACGCCTCGTCACCGGGGAGCTTCAGCGGCTGCGGCGCGGTGCGCCGCTCCGGCAGGAACCCGCCGAGCGCCTTGCGCCGGTCCAGCATGTACTGGACCTCGCGGGACTCCATGCCGGGGTGGTAGTACGGCGGAAGGTACGGGTCCTTCTCCAGCTCGGCGTCGGTGATCGGGATGCGCTGCAGGTCGCGGAAGTCCTTCAGGTCCTGCAGCGTCAGCTTCTTCATCTGGTGCGTGGCGTTGCGGCCCTCGAAGTGCTTGCCGAGGGTGTAGCCCTTGATCGTCTTGGCCAGGATCACCGTCGGCTGGCCCTTGTGCGCCATCGCCGCCGCGTAGGCCGCGTAGACCTTGCGGTAGTCGTGGCCGCCGCGCTTGAGGTTCCAGATCTCCGGGTCGGAGAGGTCCTGGACCAGCGCCTTGGTGCGCGGGTCGCGGCCGAAGAAGTGGTCGCGCACGTAGGCGCCGTCGTTCGCCTTGTAGGTCTGGTAGTCGCCGTCCGGCGTGGTGTTCATCAGGTTCACCAGCGCGCCGTCGCGGTCGGCGCCGAGCAGCGCGTCCCACTCCCGGCCCCAGATCACCTTGATCACGTTCCAGCCCGCGCCGCGGAAGAACGACTCCAGCTCCTGGATGATCTTCCCGTTGCCGCGGACCGGGCCGTCCAGGCGCTGCAGGTTGCAGTTGACCACGAAGGTCAGGTTGTCCAGCCCCTCCATCGCCGCCACGTGCGCGAGGCCGCGCGACTCCGGCTCGTCCATCTCGCCGTCGCCGAGGAAGGCCCAGACGTGCTGGTCCGAGGTGTCCTTGATGCCGCGGTCGTGCAGGTAGTGGTTGAACCGCGCCTGGTAGATGGCGTTCATCGGGCCCAGCCCCATGGAGACCGTCGGGAACTCCCAGAAGCTGTCCAGTAGCCGCGGGTGCGGGTACGAGGGCAGTCCGTGGCCGGGGCCGCCGTGGCTGTACTCCTGCCGGAAGCCGTCCAGCTTGTCCGTGGAGAGCCTGCCCTCCAGGAACGCGCGGGCGTAGATGCCGGGCGAGGCGTGGCCCTGGATGAAGATGGAGTCGCCGCCGCCGGGGTGGTCCTTGCCGCGGAAGAAGTGGTTGAAGCCCACCTCGTAGAGCGCGGCCGAGGAGGCGTAGGTGGAGATGTGCCCGCCGACGCCGATGCCCGGCCGCTGCGCGCGGTGCACCATGATCGCGGCGTTCCACCGGATCCAGGCGCGGAACCGGCGCTCCACCTCCTCGTCGCCGGGGAACCACGGCTCGTTCTCGGTCGGGATGGTGTTCACGTAGTCGGTGGAGGTCAGCGACGGGATCGCGACCCGGCGCTCACCGGCCCGCTCCAGCAGGCGGAGCATCAGGTAGCGGGCGCGGCCGGGGCCCTCGCGATCCAGCATCTGGTCGAACGACTCGAGCCATTCGCTGGTTTCCTCCGGGTCGATATCCGGTAGGTAGGAGGCCACGCCTTCGCGAATCACCCGCACCCGGCCGGACTGCGGAACGGACCCGGTGGGGTCGGTGCCCGCGGCGGCGGCCGGTTCCCCGGTGCGGTCGTCTCCGGCGGGTCGCGCCGGTGCGGAAGAGTGGATCAGGTCGGTCAAATCGGCTCCTCGTACAGGGGTGGACATGCTGATGGCGTCTGGTTCCCCGGGCGAGCACGCTGGTCGGCGCCCCGCCCGATACGAAAGGTTCGGGCGCACCAACCATCCTTGCCGATGGTGCGTCCCAGGTCATCATTCCAGCCGGGAATCCAGTACGTTCGAGAGGGAACGACGGTGTTGCCACCAGGGTGCTCGACAGCGGGGAGGACGATGATGCTGAACCCACGCGGGTTCGGACTGATGTGCGCGGCCGTGGCCGTCTCGGCCGGGCTCCTCGTGGCCGGCTGCGCGAACCGGGTCGACGGGACGGCGGCGCCGAACGTCGCCGACGTCTCCGCCTACAAGACCGAGGCCGCCTCCTCGTCGGCCGCGGCGACCTCGTCCCGCAAGGCCGCCGCCGAGGCCAAGGCCATCTCGGACAACTGCGGCCAGTTCCCCGGCATCACCGGCGTCGGGGTGTCGCGGTACAACGAGTTCGTCACCGCGCACGACAGCAACGCCCCGGACTACGTGCCGAAACGCGACGGCGCGGCGGACACCCTTGAGGACGCCGCGAACAAGGTCGAGGCCGGGGTCAACCAGGCTGCGGGCGCGTTGCCCGGCGACCTCGCCGCCCAGTTGACCGAGTACGTCGAAGCCGCGCGGGCGCTCGCCGGGCAGACCAGGCCGATGACCTACACCGCCCCCGTCGACGCGCTGAACGGGGCCAGCCAGCGGGTCAACAATGCCCGCAACGCGGTCAACACCAGCTGCGCCGGGCGCTGACCGCGGCCGCCCGCGCGCACGACATTCCGATGGCTTTTCGGCCGATCGGCTTGCGCTGCGGCCCGGAACCATGTTCGCTTGCAGCTATCTGTAGTCGGGAGTTGAGGAGGACACCACCGTGGTTGCCGCGGCGGACGCGCAGAACTTCGCAGAGAAGCTTGGCATTACCCACGGCTTGGTTGTCCAGGAGTTGGGCTGGGACGAGGACACCGACGACGACCTCCGCGCCGACGTCGAGGCGGTCAGCGGCAGCGAGATGGTCGACGAGGACTCCGACGAGGTCGTCGACGCCGTGCTGCTCTGGTGGCGCGACGGCGACGGTGACCTCGCCGACGAGCTGATGGACATCATCAGCCCGCTCGCCGACGACGGCTTCATCTGGGTGCTCACCCCCAAGACCGGCAGGCCCGGCCACGTCGATCCCAGCGAGATCGCCGAGGCCGCCCCCACCTCCGGCCTCACCCAGACCTCCGTGATCACCCTCGGTGCCTGGATCGGCAGCAGGCTGGTGCAGCCCAAGGCTCCCTCCAAGCAGCGCTGACCCCCTTCGCTAAGGTTTGCCCAGCGGGCAGGCGTGTGTCGCGCCGACCGGGAGAGGAAGGATTCGCGCATGCCGCTCGAGGTGGGCTCACCCGCGCCGGACTTCACGTTGAAGGACCAGAACAACCAGAGCGTCTCGCTCGCCGACTACCGCGGCCGCAAGAACGTGCTGCTCGTGTTCTACCCGCTCGCCTTCACCGGCATCTGCCAGGGCGAGCTCTGCAAGGTCAGGGACGAGCTCCCCAAGTTCCAGAACGACGACGCCGAGATCCTCGCCATCTCCGTCGGCCCACCGCCCACCCACAAGATCTGGGCCGCCGAACAGGGCTACACCTTCCCCCTGCTCTCCGACTTCTGGCCGCACGGCGCCGTCGCCCAGGCGTACGGGGTCTTCAACGAGAAATCCGGCATCCCGAACCGGGGCACCTTCGTCATCGATCGCTCCGGGATCGTCCGGTTCGCCGAGATGAACGGGCCCGGGGAGCCCCGTGACCAGGCGGCTTGGGAGAAAGCGCTGGCCGCGCTAGATTCATAAACCGCCGCGCCGGATTTCTCGTCCGGCCGGACCAGGGGCGTATAGCTCAGCGGTAGAGCACTGGTTTTACACACCAGCGGTCGGGGGTTCGATCCCCTCTGCGCCCACACCCTTCTCGACATCGTGCAACTGGATAGAAATCTGTACAGTTTCGGGTATGGCCATGCTGCACAACACCCGTGAACTCAGCGTCACCGACGCCGCGCGGCGCGGTATCGCCGGGCTGGTCGCAGATGCCGAAGCCGGTGCCGATCTGGTGGTCACCCGCCACCACCGGCCGGTCGCCGCCGTGGTCGGCATGGAACGGCTCGCCGAACTGGATCGCGCGGAGTCCGACCTCCGCGATCTCGCGCTGGTACTCGCACGGGCAGCGACCGACAGCGGTAACCGTACGTCGCTCGATGATGTGCTCGGCGCCTTCGGACACACGAGGCAGTCGCTGGCCGAACTCGATGACCCCGAGTAGACGAATGGTCGACGTTCTCTTCACGGATGCGGCGATCGACGACCTTCGGAAACTCGGACCCGACGCGGTGCCGAAAGTCTTGAAGAAGATTCTGCTGCTGCTGGAATCGCCCCGGGCGGGATATCCGCTCGGCGGCGAGTTGACGGGGTTTCGCAAACTCGTGGTCGGGCGCAACACCTGGCGCGTCGTATACCGGGTCGTCGATCAGCAGACGATCGAGATCTGTGAGGTCTGGGCAATCGGAGCCCGGGCCGACTCCGAGGTCTACGCGGAAGCAACTGCACGAATCGTCGCTGCTGCCGGTCGGTTACCGGAGTTCAGCAAGCTCGGCGTGGTGGTCGAAAGGCTCGGTCGGAATATCGAATCGTTCGGCGGCGCCCCGGCACCCCCACGCGAGCCCGTGCCCGAGTGGCTCGCACAGCGATTGATCCATACCGTGGGTATGGCTCCCGCCGAGGTCGCGGCGCTCGATCTCGAACAGGCCGTCGATCGCTGGGCCGAGTACACCTCGCGACCGTCCACATGATCCGAACCGAATTTCCGTGCGATGAATGGGCCGTTCGGCCGTGAGCGTGCAGTCGACCGCGAGCGGCTTCGGGCTCAGCCGCTGCCTGCGATGAGCTTGTCGAGCACCGCGGGAAAGCGTCTGAGCACCGCTCGCTCGTGAGCGGTCAGCGCGACCTGCGCGGCCCGCGCAATCCATTCCGCTCGGCCCGCCTGCTCGGCATCGAGGCGAGCGTCGCCCCGCGCGGACAGCGTCACGACGACGCGTCGACGGTCGTCGGGATCGGGGCTGACGTCGACCAGCCCCTGGTCCGTCAGCAATTTCACGGTTCGCGCCATGGTCTGGTGGCGGACCTGTTCCCGTTCGGCGAGCGCGACGATGGCGAGCGGCCCGTCTCGGCGCAGGTGGCCGAGGACGGCGGCCTGGCCCGCGGGCATGGTGTCGGCGCTGCGGACGCGGCGCACGAACTTTCCGACGGCGAGGCGGAGCTGCTCGGCGTCGGCAGCGGTGTAGTCGTCCACTGGACAAACTATACAGCTTGGCTGTACGTTTCGGATGTACAGCAAGGCTGTATAAAACGAGCTACTCCAGGAGGAATAGACAGTGAGCTACGACCCCTACGCGCTTGCCTTCCCCGCTGCCGAATTCGAGCTGCGCAGTACTGATTTCGAGGACGGCGGCGCGCTCCCGGCGAGCTGCTACAGCGGCGACAACCGCTCGCCCGCGCTGGCCTGGTCGGGGCTGCCCGAGGGGGCCAAGAGCCTGGTGATCACGGCCTTCGATGCCGACGCGCCGATTCCGGGCGGGCTCTGGCACTGGGTGGTCAAGGATGTGCCCGCCGCGACGGGGAGCATCGCGGCGGGAGACGGCGTGCCGGACGGCGCCGTGGCGCTGACCAACGATCTGGGCCAGGCGGCGTACTCGGGGGTGCAGCCGCCGCCGGGGACCGGCGTGCACCGACTGTTCGTCTGCGCGACGGCGCTCTCGGTGGATCGCCTCGAGGTTCCCGGGGGGACGAGCCTCGCGCTGCTCAATGTGCTGATGATTCCGCACACGGTGGGGCGAGCGGTCATCGTCGGGACGAGCGAGGCCGCCGCCTGACGGTTCGATGCGGCGCGCGGCGTGCGGCGCCGGAGTTTTCGGCGCCGGCGCTCAGCCCTTTCCTTCGCGGACATCCGTTCCGCGCTCGGCGAAGGCCTTGAAATCTTCCATGTGCCGCTGCGACTGCTTGCGGAAGGCGCCCGGCCACACGACACCGAACAGCCGCATGACCCAGCCGTCGAACCGGTACTCGCTATCGCTCTCCCAGCGCGTCGCCTCCGGTCCGGCCGCGGTCAGCCGGTCGCGGGTGACGCTCCACATGCCGGGGCCCGCGATCTCCCGGTCGAAGTGGACGACGACATCCTCGGGGATCTCGGTCAGGTCCGCCGGGTCGCGGCGGGTGATCGTCTCGGTGGCCTCGGTCTCCCGATTGCCCGTCCGCAGCACGACCTTCGACTCGGTGCCGAGCTGTCCGTGCTCACCGCGCACCGGCTCGTGCGACACCAGCCCGCGTAGCCACTTCGGCATGTTCGCGGGGTCGGCGAGCAGCTGGGCCACCCGCTCCCGGGGCAGGGCGATCTCGATCGAGTTGGTGTATTTCATCGCGCAGTTCCTCCGGGTCGCACGAACCCGGACGGTACCAGCCTCCGCTTATATAAGCCAGAAACGATACTCAGCCCACGTCCCGGCGCAGCCAGGTGACCTCGGCTCCGCCCTCGTACCCACCCCGGAATGCCTCGAGCTCCTCGTCCCACGCGGTGCCGAGCGCGCGCTCGATCTCGGCGGAGAGGTCGTAGTACCGCCCGATCTCGCGAGCGGCGTCGAGCATGGAGCGCAGCCGCATCTCGCCGACCTGCACGTCGCCGTTGGCGCTGGTGCTGCCGTGCCACAGCCCGAGCCCGGGCACGAAGCTGTAGCGCTCGCCGTCGACGCCGTCGCTCGGGTCCTCGGTCACCTCGAAGCGCAGCACCGGCCAGTCGCGCAGCGAGCGGGCGATTCGGGCGGCGGTGCCGACCGGGCCGACCCAGTCACTGGTGGCGCGGAGCTGGCCCGCCGCGGCGGGCTGGCCGGTCCAGGTGAGCTTGGCGGGGGCGCCGAGCGCCGAGGTCAGAGCCCATTCGACGTGCGGGCACAGCGCGGCAGGCGAGGAGTGGATGTAGACCACACCCGCCGTCGCATCAGAGAATTGACTCGATGCGCGCACCATTGACACCTCCAGCTTCGACGAGGGACGTCTTCCCCAACGGCCCGACGAAGCTGGCGTTGCCCGAGTGTACTGGAGTGCTCGGAGTTACAAGTGTTACTGGACCCCCGTGTTGGCCGCGAGTGACTTCTCGGCGATCACCGCGTCGCTGAACGCGGGCCACGCCTCCCGCGCCCAGTCCCCGAAATTCTCGTCGCTCAGCGCGACGCACGCCACCCGGATTTCCGGATCCACCCAGAGGAAGGTGCCGGACTGGCCGAAATGACCGTACGAGCGGGCGGAATTCGTGCTGCCGGTCCAGTGCGGGGACTTCTTGCCGCGAATTTCGAAACCGAGTCCCCAGTCGTTCGGGCGCTGTCGGCCGTAGCCGGGGAGGATGCCGTCGAGGCCGGGGAACTGCACACCGACGGCGGCCGCGTGGGTCTCCGCGGAGATCAGCGCGGGCTCCAGCAACTCGGCAGCGAACCGGGTCAGGTCGGCCACCGAGGAGGCGGCGCCGTGGCCCGCCGGGCCGTCCAGGGCGGAGTGAAACATACCGAGTGGTTCGAAAACGGCCTCGCGCAGGTACTCCGGGAACGCGATGCCGCTCTCGGCCTCGAGCAGCTCGGCCAGCAGCTCGAAGCCCGCGCTGGAGTAGATCCGCTTGGCGCCGGGCTCGGCGACCACCTCGCGACTGTCGAAGGCGACGCCGGAGGTGTGCGCGAGCAGGTGCCGCACGGTGGCGCCGGGCGGCCCCGCGGGCTGGTCGAGCTCGAGGGCGCCCTCCTCGACGGCGACCAGAACGGCGTACGCCACCAGGGGTTTCGTCACCGAGGCGAGCCGGAAGACCTGATCGACGTCACCGGCGGTGGCTACCGAACCACCGGCGACCACACCGGCGGCGGCATTCCGGACCGGCCATTTCCGCAATTCTTCGAAGGCACGCACGCCGCCGAGCCTAGTGAAGCGACCGGCCCCCGACACCGCGCGGTGTCGGGG
>NZ_JBHVAK010000056.1:0-44617 GCF_042667085.1 Nocardia sp. NPDC057353 | reverse complement strand
CCCCGATGTACTCCATCTCCTGCGGCGTCGTCACCATCGAGACCGTCACCTCGGTCGCCGCGGTGCGCACCGTGATCCGGTTCAGCGCCTCCTGATCCTGGATCAGCGCCACATCCGCGTCGAGCGAGGCGGGCTCGCCCGCCTCGCGCACGTGCACGATGGTGGCGCCGCCCGCGTGCGTCATCGGCGGGATGCCGTCGAACACCAGCACGGTCGTGCTCGGGTAGGGCGCGGCGGGCGGCGGCGGGGCGGCGGGCAGCCGGTAGCTGGCGCCCGCCGCGCGCGGCGCGATGGCGAGGATGTGCGGCGCCTCCAGCGCGGCCACCATGGACTGCCAGCGGTCCGGCCGCGCCGTGTGCACGATGGCGTGCGCGCCGAGCGCGGTCGCCCGCAGCACCACCTGCTGCGCCAGGTCAAGGTTGCCGACCACCTCCAGGTGCCTGGTGCCCTCGCCGATCAGCGGCACCGCGATGCCGTGGCCCTCCTCGTCGGCGCCGATCAGCTGCCCGCAGCCCGCCGTCGGGACCGCGATGTCGCGCAGCGCGACCAGCGTGCCGCGGTACGAGGCGGCCGGGTCGACCCTGCGGTTCGCGCCGAGCGGGATGCTGTCGGTGAGCGCCCGCATCTGCTGCCCCGGCAGCGGGCGCAGGCTCGGCAGCGGCACCGCCTCCGGCTCGGCCGCGGTGTCCAGCCGGACCAGCGCCTCCAGCAGCACGGTCCCGGTCAGGTCGCGGCGGGTGTCCGGCTTGGCGACGCCGGGCCGCAGCCGCAGCGTGACGGTGGTGGAGAGGCTGGGCAGCGCCCAGATCGCGGCCAGCCCGGCGGGCTGCACCGCCTCGGCCTCGACCCGGTACATGGTCAGGTGGCGGTCACCGCTGCGCAGGCCGCGCGGGGTCTCGATGAGCTGGTCGAGCTCGGTGCCGTGGGTCAGCGTCCGCAGCGCGGCGCTCATCTCGCCCGCGCTCAGCACCGAGGTCGCGATGTCCAGCGCCGCCAGCCGGTTCGCCACCCGGCGGGTCGCGATGATGGCGGCCCGCAGCGTGCCGGTGCTGCCGCCGCCGCGCTTGGCGACCGCCTCGGCATTGGCCAGCGGGTCGAGCCGCAGCACCAGCCAGACCGTCCGGTGCGCGATCGCGGGCAGCGGGCCGAGGATGCGCTCGTACAGCTCCGCGGCGGGGCCGGTGCCCGCCGTCCTGGCGCCGGTGCTCACCAGGTCGATGCCCGCCAGCTCCAGGTCGAACTGGGAGAGGCAGCGGGCGACCTCGGCCAGCGGCAGCAGCTGGTCGGTGCTCAGCTCGCCGGGGCGCAGCAGGGTGAGGGTGTCCGGCGGCGGGTCGATGCGGAGCATGGTGAGCAGCATCTCGCCGTCCCAGCGCATGCCGTAGCCGCCGCCCTCGCTCACCGGGACGTCGAACGGCTCCCCGGTGGCCGCCCAGTTCTCCGGAAGCCTGCGGTCCCGGCGCCGGGCCAGCACACCGCCGAGCCGGTCGAGCAGGGTCCGCCCGCGGAACGGCGCGAGCAGGATCAGCGCCGCCACCGCGCCCGCCGCCACCGCGCCGAGCACGTGGTCCGTGGTGGCCAAGATCACCCAGCCCAGCACGGCGGCGATCAGCAGCGCCGGGATCACCACGCGCAGCGGGTAGATCCGGAACAGCCAGAAGGCGGGGTCGCGCAGCCGGTCGTACTGCGAGCCCGGTGCGGGCTGTTCCCGCTGCTCTTCGGGGTGTTCGGGGCTCGGATCCGGCTCGCCGTCGCCGGGAGCTTCCTCGTCGTTCATCGTCTGGTCGGCCAGCGTCGTCATCGCGTTTCCCTGTTCGAAGCCGAGTGGCCCGCGCTCGAAATGCTCTGGATGTCAGCGGTTCCGGGCCATCCCCGGCTACGGTACCGTGTCCGCTACAGACGGCTCCCGGTGATCGACTCCGGGAGCGATTCCCACGGCTTCCCGGAGATCGCGTGCCCGCCCAGCTGACAACTCGCGCCCAGGTCAACGGGTACAGATTCCTGTTGCGCAGGCTCGACCACGCCCTCGTCCGCCGGGACGTGCGCATGCTGCACGACCCGATGCGCTCCCAGATCCGCTCGCTCCTGGTCGGTCTCGTGCTCGGCATCCTGATCGTCGCGGGCGCGGCCATTCTCGGCCTGATCCGGCCGCAGGGCGCGATCGGCGACGCGCTGATCGTCTCCGGCAAGCAGAGCGGCGCGCTGTACGTGGTGGTCGGCGCCGAGGACGGCAGCAAGACGCTGCACCCGGTGCTGAACCTCGCCTCGGCGCGGCTGATCACCGGCAGCACCGCGGAGCCGAAGTCGGTGAAGGACAGCAAGCTCAACGACCTGCCGCGCGGCCCGCTGCTCGGGATCCCGGGGGCGCCCGCGGTGCTGCCCGGCTCCGGCCAGGGCGACCGCTCGGAGTGGACCACCTGCGAGACCATCTCGCTCTCCGCGGGCGGCAGCGCCGCCTCCGCCGCGGGCGGGAAGACGACGGTGCTGGCGGGCAGGCCCGAACTCGGCGACCGCGCCCGCGCCCTTTCCCCGAGCGAGGCGCTGCTCGTGCGGCACTCCGGGAAGACCTTCCTGCTCTACGACGGCAAGCGCGCCGAGCTCGACCCGGGCAACTCGGTGCTGGCCCGCGCGCTCGACCTGAGCGGCAGCACCCCGCGCCCGGCCGGGCCGGGGCTGCTCGCCGCGACGACGCCGGTGCCGCCGCTGACGCCGCCGCAGATCCCGCAGGCGGGCGCGCCGGGGCCGGGGCCGCTGGCCCGGTACCAGGTGGGCAGCATCGTCGCGGTACCGGACGCGCCCACCGACGGCACCGACCGCTACCTGGTGCTCGCCGGGGGGCTGCAGCCGGTGAGCCCGTTCACCGCCCAGCTGATCCGGTTCGCGGATTCCTACGGGCTCAGCGACATCCCGGCGCTCGCCCCGGACCTGCTGGACGAGGTGCCGGTCGTGCGCGCGCTGCCGCTCGACCACTTCCCGAAGGAGAAGCCCACCGTGGTGCGGGCCGAGGACGCGCCGGTCTCCTGCGTCTCCTGGGCCAAGGACCCCGGCGTCGCGCCCGCCGAGGGGACGGGTGACGCGCCGTCCGAGCGGGCCACCGTTGTGCTGCTGGCGGGGACGAGGGTGCCGATCCCGGAGAACGCGCACCCGGTCGAGCTGGCCACCGGCGACGGCACCGGCGAGCGGGTGGACGAGGTCTACCTGGCGCCTGGCACCGGCGAGTACGTGCAGATGACCGGGCTGGAGCCGGGGCACCCGCGCCGCGGCAGCCTCTTCTACGTCACCGACGCCGGTCTCCGGCACGGGGTTCCGAACGCGGAGGTGGCCGGGGTGCTCGGCCTGTCGAGCCAACCGCGGCTGGCGCCGTGGGCGATCGTCGGGCAGCTGGTGCCTGGCCCGACCCTCGACCCGCGGGACGCCATGGTCGCCCGCGACCAGCTGCCGCAGGAGCCGACCGGGTAGCTCCCGCGCTGCTCAGAAGTTCATCGGGGGCAGGTTCAGCGAGGCGAGCAGCCCGGTCAGCGCGGTGCGCATGTCCGGCTCCTCGATCCGCATGAGCACATCGTCGTCGACCGCGGAGAGATCCAGCGATTCGTCGTTGGCGAGCCGGAATTCGCGCTCCTCCTCGGCCGCCTCGACGACATTGCGGATGAAGCGGCCGTTGCCCGCCAGGTCGACGCCGCGCCGCGGCTGCCCGCTCTGGTCGGTGCTCTGCAGGTCGTACAGGTGCGCGCAGACCCGCACCAGCAGCGCCGCCGCCTCCTCGGAGAGCTGCGAATCGCGCTTGTCGGCGATCACCCCGCCGATGGCGCCCAGCTCCTCCGGGGTGTACGAGGGGAACTGCAGCCGCTTGGCGAAGCGCGAGGCGAGGCCGTCGTTGCTGGCCAGGAAGCGGTCGATCTCGCCGTCGTAGCCCGCGATGATGACGACCAGCCGGTCGCGGTCGTTCTCCATCCTGGCGAGCAGGGTGTCCACCGCCTCCCGGCCGAAGGCGTCGCCGCCGGAGAGCCCCGCCTGGATCAGCGTGTACGCCTCGTCCACGAAGAGCACGCCGTCCATCGCGGTGTCGATCAGCGCCTCGGTCTTGATCGCGGTGGAGCCGAGGTGCTGGCCGACGAAGTCGGAGCGCTTGGTCTCCACCACCTTGTCGGTCTTGAGCAGCCCGAGCCCGCAGTAGATCTTGGCGACCACGCGGGCGATGGTGGTCTTGCCGGTGCCCGGCGGCCCGGTGAAGGCGAGGTGCTGCCCGCGCGGCGCGCTGGAGAGCCCCTTCTCGGCCCGGATCTTGGCCAGCTGCGCGCTGGACTGCAACTTGGCCACCTGCGTCTTCACCGAGCCGAGGCCGATCTGCGAGTCCAGCTCGGCGCGCGCCTCGGCCAGGATCTTCTTCGCCCGGTCCTCGGACTCGGCCTGCTCCATCTGCTCCATCGAGGGCGAGGAGGCCGGGTCCCAGCGGTCCGTTCGCGCGTCGATCGACTCTCGGGAGGTGATCGTGATGCGGTAGGTGCGGTCCCGCATGGCGGCGGTGTTCGCCTCGAAATCCGGTGCCTGCGAGTACACCTTCTCGAAGAGCGCCTGCGCCTCGTCCTCGTTGTTCATCTCGCGCAGGCACAGCCCGCGGCAGAACATCGCGGTCGAGCGGGCCGCCGGGATCGGGCCGCGCTCGGCCTGCTCCATCCGCCGGATCGCCTCGCCGAAGAGCCCGAGCTGCGCGCAGGCCGTGCCGACCATCACATGGGCACCGGCGGCGAGGTAGGGGTCCGGCCACTCCGCCGAACCCGCGAGCACCGCCATGACATCCGGCCACCGCTGCGTCTGGTAGTGCAGCACCCCGCGCACGTAGGCGGCGATCCGGTCGTCGACCTCGCGCTCCGGGTCGTCGGTGCGCGACTTCCGGTGCGCGGCCAGCTCGTCCAGCACCTTCTCCGCCTCGCCGTACTCCTTCTCGGCGATCAGCTGCGCCGCCCAGGCGAGCCAGATCTCGGTGTAGCTGGCCAGCGGGTAGTCGATGTAGAGGCCGGGCAGGAACCGCCCGGCCAGCTTGCGGGCTGGCAGCCCGAGCCTGCGCTGTTCGCGCTGCAGCGTGCTGCCGCTGGTGCGGCAGAGGTTGTCGAGCACCTCGCGGGTGAGCTCCCCGGCCGCCGCGCGGCCCAGCCAGGCATCGCACATGGCGGGATCCCACTCGGTGGCGCGCTGGAACGCCAGCTTGGCGTACTCCAGGTCCCGTGCGGACTCCTGACCCTCGAGGGAGATTCCGAGTGAAAGGACTCCGGCGTCGAAGGCGCGCTGAGCTTGGCGATTGCCGGTCATGGTGTGAGAACCCCGAAATCTTCTTCTACCGTTGACATTCAGTTCACCTCGGACCGGCCTGCGCGATCGCGTGGGCGGTGGTCTGTCCGTTACATTAGGTTCAGCTGCCGGGAGGCTGCAACGCAAGTCTCATCTACCTGTGCGCGCCGGGAGCCACCGCACTCGGCGCTGTTGGGGGCGTGAACGTCGTTGATCGAAACGCAGTCGGCCGGGGGAGCCCGGGCCGTCGAGGCGGAACTCACCCGAGTCTCCGTGATCGGTGGCGACACTCAGCTGGATGTGGGGCTGCCGTCGACGGTCCCGATCGCCGGGTACATCGGTGAGCTCGTCGCGCTGATCGAGTCGCGCAACCCGAATCCGGCCGCCGCGGAGGACGCCCCCGGCGACCTGAACGCGCAGCGCTGGACGCTGGCCCGGCTGGGCAGGGACGCCATCGCGCCGAGCCGCAGCCTGGACGAGGCCGAGATCTACGACGGCGAGCTGCTGGTGCTGCGCTCGGTCACGGCGAAGGAGGCGCCCGCGCTCTTCGACGACGTCATCGACGCGGTCTCCCAACTCACCGCGGCCGAGTTCCGCGGCTGGACCGGCGGCTCCGCGCGCTGGACCGGGCTGGTCGGCTCGCTGCTCACCGTGCTCGTCCTGATCGCCCTGCTGGTCGTGGCGCGGCAGCACGGCGATCCGCTGGCCCCCGCCTTCGCGCTGACCGGCGCCGCCGCGGCCGCCTTCACCGGCGCGGGCTTCGCCGCCCGCCGGTACCGCGACCAGCTGACCGCGACCTGGCTCTCCGCCGACGGCCTGCTGCTCGCCTTCGCGGGCGCCGCGCTCTTCGTGCCGGGGCAGCTCGGCGCGGCGCAGCTGCTGCTCGGCAGCTCGGTGCTGCTGGTCTTCGCGGTGCTCGGGTACCGGGTGACCGGCGTCGGCGCCGCGCTCTTCATCGCGGCGAGCGCGCTCGCGGTGGTCGGCATCGGCGCGGCGGGGGTCTACCTGGCCTGGCACCCGGGGCTGCCGAAGCTGGCGGGCGGGCTGCTCGTGGTCGGGCTGATCGCCATCTCGATGGCGCCGCGGCTCGCCGCGGGGCTGGCGCGGCTGCCGATCCCGCCGGTGCCGACCGCGGGCGCCGCGATCGACCCGGCCGACCACGAGCAGCGCCCCACCCTCGAGGGCATCGGCGCCATCGGCGCGACCGCGCTGCCCTCGGCCACCGGCCTGGAGCTGCGGGCGCGGGCGGCGAACCGGTACCAGTCGGGGCTGATCTTCGCCTGCGCCATCGTCACCGTGCTGGGCGCCTTCGGCGCGGCCGACCCGCTCGGCCATCCGCGCTGGCAGGGGATCACGCTGGCCTGCGTCACGGCGGTGATCCTGTGCCTGCGCGGCCGCGCCTTCGCCGACCTGATCCAGGCGGTGACGCTGATCGCGGGCGGCTGCCTGACCACGGTCGCGCTGATCGCGGGGCTCGCGCTCGGCGACAGCGGTTTCGAGCTGCTCGCCGTCGGGCTGCTGCTCGCCTTCGCCGCGGGCGCGATCGCGTTCGGCGTGATCGGGCCGCACATCGAGGCCACCCCGGTGACCAGGCGCGGCATCGAGATCTTCGAGTACCTGCTCATCGTCGCCGTGATCCCGCTGGTGCTGTGGATCGCGGGCGTCTACTCGATGGCCAGGAATATCGACCTATGAGCTCCGCGCGCCGAGTGGCTGCCCGGGTCGGCGGGGCGGCGGTGCTGCTCGCGGGGGCGTGTGCCGCGGCGCTCGCCCCGGCGGCGGCGATCCCGCCGCCCGGGATCGACCCCGGCGCGCTCGGCGCGGCCCAGGCGATCAGCGGCGCGCCCGCCCCGACCGAGCCGACCGAGCAGCGGTCGCTCTGCGCCGAGCCGGTGCTGATCGGCGCGCCGCCGCAGGAGCCGCCGATGGCGCAGCGGGTGCTCGACCTCCCGGCGGCCTGGCAGTTCAGCCGCGGCGCCGGGCAGAAGGTCGCGGTGATCGACACCGGGGTGAACCGGCACCCGCGGCTGCCCGCGCTGCAGCCGGGCGGCGACTACGTCTCGGACAGCGACGGCACCGTCGACTGCGACGGCCACGGCACCCTGGTGGCGGGCATCATCGCCGCCCGCCCGAGCCTGGAGGACGCCTTCGTCGGGGTGGCGCCGGACGCCGAGATCCTCGCCATCCGGCAGCTCAGCCTGGCCTACGAGCGCAAGGACAGCGCCCGCGCCCAGCCCGGCGAGATCCGCAGCGGCGGGTACGGCAGCGTGCTCACACTCGCGGGCGCCGTGGTCCGCGCGGTCGACATGGGCGCCACCGTGATCAATATCTCCGAGGTGGCGTGCAGCCGGGCGGGCACCGACACCTCCGACGGCGCGCTCGGCGCCGCGGTGAAATACGCCTACGACCGCAACGTGGTCGTGGTCGCCGCGGCGGGGAACGTCGATTCCAGCGGAGCCTGCGAGACGCAGAACGACGGCAGCGGCTGGTCCGCCGTGAACACCGTCGCCAGCCCGGCCTGGTTCGCGCCCTACGTGCTCGCCGTCGGCTCGGTCGACGCGGACGGCAAACCGTCCGAGCTGTCGCTGCACGGCCCCTGGGTGGGCGTCGCCGCGATCGGCCGCAATATCGTCTCGCTGGACTCGAAGCCGGGCGGCGCCGGCCTGGTCAACGGCGTACAGACCGCGGAGGGGATCCGCGCGGTGGACGGCACCAGCTTCGCCGCGCCGTACGTGGCCGGGCTGGCCGCGCTGGTGCGCGCCCGCTACCCGGAGCTGAACGCGCAGCAGGTGATCGACCGGATCACCCGCACCGCGCAGGCGCCTGGCATCGGCCGCGAGGACACCGTCGGCGCCGGGCTGATCGATCCGGTGGCCGCGCTCACCGCCCCGCTGCCCGCGCAGCCGATCGGCGTCGGCGCCGCGGTCGCCAGGCCCATCGCGGCGCCGGTGCTGCCGCCGGGGCCGGATCCGCGCCCGCGCCGGATCGCGGTGATCGGCTCCGTCGTCTGCCTCTCCGGGCTGGCCGTCGCGGTCGCGGTCAGCCTCCCGTACCGCCGCCGACGCCGGGACATCGAGGCCGAGCTCACCCCCTGACCGACCGCAAGACCCCGAAGGACCCATGGCTACCGAAGGTTTCGTCCGACGCCCCCGCATCGCCCCGCCGCGCGCGCCGGGCGGCGAGGTGGCGCTGACCCCGCCGCCGGAGGTGCCGCGGCCGCTGCCCGCACCGCTCATGATGAAGATCATGCCGGTGGTCATGGTGATCGCCATGGTCGGCATGATCGCGATGATGGCGATGATGGGCCGCAACCTGCTCGCCAACCCCTTCATGATGATGTTCCCGCTCATGATGGTCATGTCCATGGTCGGCATGATGGCGGGGTACCGCGGCGGCGGCGGCAAGCGCGCGGTCGAGCTCAACGAGGAGCGCAAGGACTACTTCCGCTACCTCGACCAGATCCGCAAGGACGTCAGGCGCACCGGCGGCAAGCAGCTGGAGACGCTGGTCTGGAGCCACCCCGAGCCCATCGACCTGCTGTCGCTGACCGGTACCAGGCGGATGTGGGAGCGCCGACCCAATGACCCCGACTTCGGCCACGTCCGGGTCGGGATCGGCAGCCACCGCCTCGCCACCAAGTTGGCCCGCCCGGAGACCGGCCCGCTGGAGGACCTGGAGCCGGTCTCCACGGTCGCGCTGCGCCGCTTCGTGCGCACCCACTCGGTGGTGCACCGGCTGCCGACCGCGGTGTCGCTGCGCGCCTTCCCCGCCATCAATATCGAGGGCCCGCCCGACGAGGCCCGCATGCTGGTCCGCGCCATGCTCATGGAGCTGGTCGTCTTCCACGGCCCTGACCACCTGATCGTGGCGATCGTCTGCGCCGACCCGGACGGTCCGTGGGCATGGACGAAATGGCTCCCGCACCTGCAACATCCGACCCAGCGGGACGGCATGGGCTCGGCCCGCATGCTCTACACCTCGCTCGGCGAGCTGGAGACGGCGCTGCAGGGCGAGCTGCTCGAGCGCGGCCGCTTCATGCGCAATCCGCAGCCGACGCAGGGCAGGCTGCACCTGGTCGTCGTCATCGACGATGGCTACGTCAACGGCAGCGAGCGGCTGGTCAGCGAGTCCGGCCTGGACTCGGTGACGGTGCTCGACCTCACCGCCCCCGAGGGCGGCCTCGCCGCCCGCCGCGGCCTGCAACTGCTGGTCGGCGACGGCGACGTCTCGGCCCGCAGCGCCGCCGGGGTGGAGAAGTTCGCGACCGTCGACACGGTCGGCACCGCCGAGGCCGCGGCGCTGGCTCGCGGGCTGGCCAAGTACCGGCTGGCGACCGCGGCGCAGATCGTCAGCCTCGGTGAGGGTTCGGTCTCCGACCCCGGGCTCATGTCGCTGCTGCGGATCCAGGACGCGGCGCTCATCGACCCGGCCCGGGTGTGGCGGCCGCGCACCGCGCGCGAGCGGCTGCGGGTGCCGATCGGCATCACCCCGGACGGCACCCCCGTCGAGCTGGACATCAAGGAGTCCGCCGAGAACGGCATGGGCCCGCACGGGCTGTGCATCGGCGCCACCGGCTCCGGCAAGTCGGAATTCCTGCGCACGCTGGTGCTCTCGCTGGTCACCACGCACTCCCCGGACGCGCTCAACCTGGTCCTGGTCGACTTCAAGGGCGGCGCGACCTTCCTCGGCCTCGACCCGCTGCCGCACGTGGCCGCGGTCATCACCAACCTCGAGGACGAACTCGCCCTGGTCGACCGCATGAAGGACGCGCTGGCGGGCGAGATGAACCGCAGGCAGGAGCTGCTGCGCTCGGCGGGCAACTACGCCAACGTCACCGAGTACGAGCGGGCCCGCGCGGCGGGCGTCGCGCTCGACCCGCTGCCCGCGCTCTTCATCGTGGTCGACGAGTTCTCCGAGCTGCTCTCGCAGAAGCCGGATTTCGCGGAGCTCTTCGTCCAGATCGGCAGGCTCGGGCGCTCGCTGCACGTGCACCTGCTGCTCGCCTCGCAGCGGCTGGAGGAGAACAAGCTGCGCGGCCTGGAATCGCACCTGTCGTACCGGATCGGGCTGCGCACCTTCTCCGCCAACGAGTCCCGCGCCGTGCTCGGCATCACCGACGCCTACCACCTGCCCAGCGTCCCCGGCTCCGGCTACCTCAAGAGCGACGCCTCGGATCCGCTGCGCTTCAACGCCTCCTACGTCTCCGGGCCGTACATCGCCCCGCAGGGCGGCGAGGCCGCCGAGGACGGCGGCCCGGTCACCGGCGGCCGCCCCACGGTCTTCACCGCGAGCCCGGTGGAGCTGCCGGAGGCCGCGGAGCAGCGGGACGAGGCCGCGGACGATCCGCTCGGGCTGCCCCCGCCGCCGCCCGCGGGCAACCGCAGGCCCGAGCTGCCGCCGCCGCCCGGGCAGGCCGCAGCGCGGGACGAGGGCGTCCCGGACAGCCTGCTCGACGTCGTGGTGCGCAGGCTGACCGGGCACGGCAGGCCCGCGCACGAGGTCTGGCTGCCGCCGCTGGACGACTCGCCGACGGTGGACATGCTGCTGCCCGACCCGGACTGGCGCTCGCCGGTGAACCGGCACGGCCAGCTGTGGATGCCGATCGGCGTCATCGACAAGCCCTACGAGCAGCGCCGCGACGTGCTCACGGTCAGCCTGGCGGGCGCGCAGGGCAATATCGCCGTCGTCGGCGGCCCGCAGTCCGGCAAGTCGACGACGCTGCGCTCGATCATCATGGCCGCGGCCGCCACGCACACCCCGGAGCAGGTGCAGTTCTACTGCCTCGACTTCGGCGGCGGCAGCATGACCGGGCTCAACGGGGTTCCGCACGTCGGCTCGGTGGCGACCCGCCTCGACGGCGACCGGGTGCGGCGCACCATCGCCGAGCTGACCACCCTGCTGCGCCAGCGCGAGGAGCGCTTCACCGAGCGCGGCATCGAGTCCATGGTCGACTTCCGGCGCCGCAAGTTCGCCGCCGCGCAGCACGTTCCCGGCGGCGCCTCCTCGCCGGGCAACCCGCTCGCCGACGACCAGTTCGGCGACGTCTTCCTGGTGATCGACGGCTGGGCGGTGATCCGCGAGGAGTTCGACGTCCTGGAGGCGCAGATCAACGCGATCGCCGCGCAGGGCCTCTCCTACGGCATCCACCTGGTGATCGCCGCCAACCGCTGGGCGGAGATCCGCCCGGTGGTCAAGGACCAGATCGGCACGCGGCTGGAGCTGCGGCTCGGCGACCCCTCCGACTCCGAGATGGGCCGCAGGACCGCACACCAGGTGCCGGTCGGCCGCCCCGGACGCGGCATGACCCCGCAGCAGCTGCACATGCTGGTCGCGCTGCCCCGGCTCGACTCCGACTCCAACCCGGAGACCGTGTCCGACGGCGTCGCGGCGGCCCGCGCCGGGCTGCAGCAGCTGCACCCGCGGCACCGCGCCCCCGAGGTCAGAATGCTGCCGCTGCGGCTGGACCGCGGCGAGCTGCTCGCCCAGACCGCCGCGGCGGGCATCGAGCTCGGCCCCACGAAGGTGGTGATCGGGCTCGGCGAATCCGAGCTGCAGCCGCTGGTGCTCAACTTCGAGGTCGACCCGCACTTCATGGCCTTCGCCGACGTGGAGTCCGGCAAGACCACGCTGCTGCGCAATATCGTCATGGGCATCGTGGAGAACTCCACCGCCGAGCAGGCCAGGATCATCATGATCGACTACCGCCGCACCATGCTCGGCGTGGTCGAGGGCAAGCACCTGGCCGGTTACTCCACCTCGTCGCAGACCTGTGCGCCGATGATCAAGGAGGTCGCGGGCTACCTGGCGACCCGGCTCCCCGGCTCCGACATCACCCCGCAGCAGCTGCGCGAGCGGAGCTGGTGGACCGGCCCGGAGATCTACATCGTGGTCGACGACTACGACATGGTCGCCACCGGCACCGGCAACCCGTTCGCCCCGCTGCTGGAGTACCTGCCGCAGGCCCGCGACATCGGCATGCACTTCGTCGTCACCCGCCGGATGGGCGGGGTCTCGCGGGCGCTGTTCGACCCGGTACTCGGCGGCCTCAAGAACCTGTCGGTCGACGCGCTGATCATGAGCGGACCCAGGGAGGAGGGCAAGGTGATCGGCGATGTGCGGCCGAGCAAGCTGCCGCCCGGCCGTGGCACCCTGGTCTCCCGCAGCCGCGGCCAGGAGATGGTGCAGATCGCCTACCTGCCCGAACTCTGACCTGAGGCACCGCTACCCATCCGCGCACCGGTAAAACCATCGGCCGACAAGGAATTTCGGCCGAGCACCGGCGGGTAACGCTTTGGAATCGGGCTCCGGTCGCGGCCGGGACTTCGCTTGACAGGGTCTTCGCGGGGTTTAGTCTGGTCAACGTTTGAACGCTCTGATCCGGTGTTGTGCGGCGATGACTGCGAGGCAACGTGGCAGGTTCGGATAGTTCTACGGTCGTGACGACCTTTCCCGGGACGCCGAGGGGTGTCGACCCGGGTGCTTCGGAAAAAGGACAGCTACCCTTCTCGGATCTCCTGCTCCGCGCGCTGCGCGGCCATCGGGTGGTCGGTGGGCCGCTGCTCTGGTTCGCGCGTGATCTGGCGGTGCTGCACGAGCGGCGCATGGGCCCCGGCGGCCCGGAGACGCCGATCGCGCCCGCGGCGGTGCTGGAGATCGACCGCCGCCGGGGTGAGCTGGTGATGGCGATCGACGACTGGGTGGCGCGCAACGTGCCGGAGCACCGGCTCGGCGCCACCCTGCACACCGAGACCATCGGCGCGGTGACCGACCGCCTCGCCGAGTCCTCGGTGCGCGCGCACCGCGCCCTGATGACGCTGGACGCCGACGACGACCGGCTGCACAGCGCCTGGCACCACCTGGCCGAGCTGGCCGACGGCTACGACGACCTGGTGCGTGACGTGCTGGAGGGCAGGCGCAGGCTGCCCGAGTGGTGAGCGCGCGCCGTCAACTCCGGTAGACGGCGAACTCGTCGGCCACCGTCGCCGCGAGCTCGACGTAGGCCCGCTTGGTGTTCTTGTGCAGGCGGTGCAGGTCGATCTCCGCGCCCTCGGAGAGGTGGCCGTCGTAGGGGATGATGTGCACCGCGCGGCAGCGGGACAGGAAGTACTCGCGCAGGTGCTGCACCCCGACCGTCGGCGAGCCCTCGCGCGGCAAGTTGATCACCACCACCGCATTGCGCACCAGGTGGTCGTGGCCGTGCAGGGAGAGCCAGTCCAGGGTCGCCGCCGCGCTGCGGGCGCCGTCGATGGCGGCCGAGGAGATCAGCACCAGCGAGTGCGCCGTCTCCAGCACGCCGGACATGGCCGAGTGCATGAGGCCGGTGCCGCAGTCGGTCAGGATGATGTTGTAGAAGCGCTGCAGGATCCGCGCGACCGCGCGGTACTCCTCGTCGCTGAACGCCTCGGACGCCGCCGGGTCGCGCTCGCTCGCCAGCACCTCCAGCCGGGAGGTGCCCTGCGAGGTGTGCCTGCGGACGTCGGAGTAGCGCTGGATGGCGGGGTCGAGGAGCAGGTCGCGCACGGTGGAGCGGGTCTGCAGCGGCACCCGCTGGGAGAGCGTGCCGAAGTCCGGGTTGGCGTCCACGGCGATCACCCGGTCGCCGCGGATCGAGGCGAAGATCGAGCCGAGGCCGACGGTGGTGGTCGTCTTGCCGACGCCGCCCTTCAGCGAGAGCACGGCGATCCGGTAGTCGCCGCGGACCGGCTGCCTGATCCGCGCCACCAGCTCCTGGAGCCGGCGCTCCTCGGCCGACATGCCCGGGTTGATGGCGCCGCCGGAAACGTGGTGCACGGCCTTCCGCCAGCCGCTGCCCGGGGACTTCCTGGCCCGGCGCATCGGCACGTCGTCCAGCGACGGGGGCGGGGTGGAGGTGTAGGTGTTCGGCGGAGTCGCGTTGAACTGCCTGCCGTCGTAGGGATTCGGGCCGGGGCCGTACGGGGGATTTCCCGGCGGCTGATTCGGGCCGGGGCCGTACTGAGGATGCACCGGTGGTTGGTTCGGCCCTGGGCCGTACTGCGGGTTACCCGACGGCTGGTTCGGGCCGGGGCCGTACTGCTGGTTACCCGACGGCTGGTTCGGGCCGGGGCCGTACTGCTGGTTCCCCGGGGACTGGTTCGGGCCGGGGCCGTACTGCGAATTCGCCTGTGGATGATTCGGAGCCGAGTCGTACCGCGGCGCGCCGTCCTGCGCGGGGCTGTCGAGCGGCGCCCCGGCGGGGCCGCGGGGCGGTGCCACCTGGCTGGCGGTGGGCTGTGCGTCGAGGCCGCGCTGGTTCGCGTACAGCCGATTCGGCTCCCCGTGCTCGGCCGGAGCGCGATTCGGCTCGTGCCCGTAGTCGGGCGAGGCGTGCTGCGGCGCCGAATCCGGGTTCGGCCCGTACGAAAGCGGCCCCCGGTCCGCGCCGGGTACCGGCACCACGTTCGTCGGCGACGTGCTGTACGGCGGCGGTGACGGCACGGGATCGGGTGCGGGAGAACCGTTCCCGGCGGGCGGGGTGGGGTAGGCGGTGGGCGCCGCGTGCGGGGGAGCGGGCGGGTAGAGCGGCCCCGCCGCCGGCACCTCGAAGTTCTGCGGCACTACGGGGCGGGCGGGCGCCGACTGGTAGGCCGACGAATCCTGTTCCGGCTCAGCAAGTTCCGGAGCGCTCTCCGGCTCCGCCTGCGGCGGTCCGTAGGGGCCACCGCCGGGCACCTGCCACGGCGGCACACTGCCACCGGTGACCGGCGCGACCGGGGCGCGCGGCGGCAGCGCGTCCGGCGTGCCGATCTGCCCGCGCTCCAGCGGCTCCTCCGGTTCCGGCTCGGCATCCCGGCGCAGCGCCGAGAGCCCCTCCCGGAAACCGGCCAGATCGCGATGCGGCGCAACGGATTCCGGCTGCTCGCCCGCGGAGCCGTTCGGCGGCGACAGCCGCTCGGGCGGCTCCGCCGCGGGTGGGGGCGGCGGCAGCTCGGGCCGAGCCCGGCGCCGCTCCCGCACCGCCGATGCCTCGCGCAACCCGCCCGCCGCGCTCGCTCCCGCGCCGAGCGGCTGGAACGCGCTCGACGGGCTGGAGGGGTTGCGGGTCGGCAGCGTCGGCCGCGGACTCTCCTCCGGCACGACCGCCCCGTTCCGCGGATCCCGCAGCGCCTCGTCCTCCCGTTGTGTCCCCGACTCGTGCCGCGCGGACGCGCCCCGCGGCCCGAATTCCCCTCGTTGCCCCTCTAATTCCGGCGCCCCGGCCTCCGCACCTGCTATCGGCCGCCCAACGGCCGCACCGGGTCCGATCTCTTCGCCGCCGGCCGCAGGCGCGAACTCCGCGCTCCGCGCCTCCGATTCGGATCGCCCGTTCTCGCCCGCGAATTCGCCGTGCCAGGCCCCCGGCTGCCCGCTTCCCGGCGCGAATGGCGCGTGCCCGGCCTCCGATTGCGCGCTCGGCGCCGATTCGGCGTGCCGCGCCTCCGGCTGCTCGCTGGGCCGCGGCGCGAATTCGCTTGCGCTCGAACGCGCCTCGAAGCTGCCACGGTCGCCCGTGCCCTCCGACTCGAACCGCGGCGGCGCGCCGGCATCAATCTCGCCGACATCCCCCGCCCGCTCGGTCGCGGCACCATGACCGAACTCGCCGGACGCCGAACGCGCCCCACCCTCGTCCTCGTCGAGGTCACCACCGGTGCCCGCGGCGGGCGCCTCGTCCCCGCGCCGCCACCCGCGCCGCCGCTTCTCCCGCCGCCCTGACTCGGGCCGCTCCCCCTCGGGGGCGCGGTTGCGGAACCGCGAGCGCCGCGGCGCGGGAGCCTCCTCGTCGGACGGGAGGTTCTGAACGGGTGCTTCGTAGCCGACCTGCGTGACGTCGCTCTCCGAGAGCCACGGCGGCAGCATGGGGAGGCCGTCGTCGTTGCGGCTCACCTGTCCCCCTCGATGTGCTGGAGCATTTCGCTGGACTCGAGGTCAGTTTACGGGACCGGCCCGGCCCGGCGGGGAAGGGGCGATTTTGCCTGATCGGCGGCCCCTCGGTAAGCTGGAGCGACGGTGCGCCTACAGGCATGCGTTCACCCGGGAACATTCGATCCGTTGTCGACGTTCGATTGTTCGTTGGTGTCCGGACGGTGCGGTGCGGGCGCCGAGCAGGACCAGAGCAGCAATCACACCAGGTTGAGCGTAACCGGGATCGCGGAGGACATGGCGAAAAAAGACGGGGCCATCGAGGTCGAGGGTCGAGTTGTCGAGCCGTTGCCGAATGCGATGTTCCGGATCGAGCTCGAGAACGGGCACAAGGTTCTCGCGCACATCAGCGGGAAGATGCGGCAGCACTACATCCGCATCCTGCCCGAGGATCGGGTGGTCGTCGAGCTGTCGCCCTACGACCTGTCCCGCGGCCGGATCGTTTACCGCTACAAGTGACGGGCTCGCCTCGCGAGCACGAAGGAAAGCTTCCCCAGCCGTCGGGCTGGGGAAAAGTTGTGTCCACACCCCGTGGGCCACAGTAAGAGATTGGACGGACGTGAAGGTTCAGCCGAGCGTCAAGAAGATCTGCGAGAAGTGCAAGGTGATCCGCCGGCACGGGCGGGTCATGGTGATCTGCGAGAACCTGCGGCACAAGCAGCGTCAGGGCTGACACCACCGAGCACCGATCGCCGATCGGGCTTGACCGAAGAAACTCCCAGCGCCAGCCACACGCTTGGGTACGGGTGGGTCGCGAGATCCACCCGGGCGTGTGCGCTCACCACCGGAACGGAGGCCGGTGCCCCGGACGAGGGGATGGACAGGGAGCAGACCTCCGCAACCATTAAGGAACCTGCCAGATGGCACGTCTCATGGGCGTCGATCTCCCGCGCGACAAGCGCATGGAGATCGCGCTGACCTACATTTTCGGCATCGGCCGTACCCGTTCCCACGAGATCCTCGCCGCCACCGGGGTCAGCCCCGACCTGCGGTCGAAGGATCTCAGCGACGACGACCTGACCCGGCTCCGCGACTACATCGAGGCGTCCGAGTTCAAGGTCGAGGGCGACCTGCGCCGCGAGGTGCAGGCCGACATCCGCCGCAAGATCGAGATCGGCTGCTACCAGGGCATCCGGCATCGTCGCGGCCTGCCCGTGCGGGGCCAGCGCACCAAGACCAACGCGCGCACTCGCAAGGGTCCGAAGAAGACCGTCGCCGGTAAGAAGAAGTAAGGGAACCGATGCCTCCGAAGAGCCGGGCCTCGGGCCCGAAGAAGTCCCAGAAGTCGCGTCGCAGGGAAAAGAAGAACGTCCCGCACGGCCACGCGCACATCAAGAGCACGTTCAACAACACGATCGTGTCGATCACCGACCCCTCCGGCAACGTCATCTCCTGGGCGTCGTCGGGCCACGTCGGGTTCAAGGGCTCGCGCAAGTCGACCCCGTTCGCCGCCCAGCTGGCCGCCGAGAACGCTGCCCGCAAGGCGCAGGAGAACGGCGTCAAGAAGGTCGACGTGTTCGTCAAGGGCCCGGGCTCGGGCCGCGAGACCGCGATCCGTTCACTGCAGGCCGCAGGGCTGGAAGTGGGCACGATCTCCGATGTCACCCCGCAGCCGCACAACGGCTGCCGTCCGCCCAAGCGGCGTCGCGTCTAAGCGGGAAAGGAAGTAGAACGACATGGCCCGTTATACCGGACCCATCACCCGCAAGTCGCGTCGTCTGCGCGTCGACCTGGTCGGCGGCGACCAGGCCTTCGAGCGTCGCCCCTACCCGCCCGGCCAGCACGGCCGGGCGCGGATCAAGGAGAGCGAGTACCTGCTCCAGCTGCAGGAGAAGCAGAAGGCGCGCTTCTCCTACGGCGTCATGGAGAAGCAGTTCCGTCGCTACTACGAGGAGGCCAACCGGCAGAAGGGCAAGACGGGTGACAACCTGCTTCGCCTGCTGGAGACCCGCCTCGACAACGTCGTCTACCGCGCCGGCATCGCCCGGACCCGGCGGCAGGCCCGTCAGCTCGTGAGCCACGGCCACTTCCTGGTCAACGGCGTCAAGGTCGACGTGCCGAGCTACCGCGTCAGCCAGTACGACATCATCGATGTCAAGGAGAAGTCGCTGCCGACGCTGCCCTTCCAGGTGGCGCGCGAGACCGTCGGCGACCGGCCCGTCCCGGGCTGGCTGCAGGTGCTGCCGGGCCGGCTGCGGATCCTGATCCACCAGGAGCCGGAGCGCGCCCAGATCGATGTGCCGCTGCAGGAACAGCTGATCGTCGAGTACTACTCGAAGTAATCAGCGCTGCTGGTGCGTGGCCGCCGTGCGCGGCGGCCACGCGCAACACCCCCACCACGAGGCGTCAAATAGCGGGCGCCCACACAGGAGGATGATCCCATGCTGATTTCCCAGCGTCCGACGCTGACCGAAGAGGTCGTGGCGGAGAACCGCTCGAAGTTCACCATCGAACCGCTCGAGCCGGGCTTCGGCTACACCCTCGGCAACTCGCTGCGGCGTACCCTGCTGTCCTCGATCCCGGGGGCCGCGGTCACGAGCATCCGCATCGACGGCGTGCTCCACGAGTTCACCACCGTCCCCGGGGTGAAGGAGGATGTCACCGACATCATCCTGAACCTCAAGGGCCTGGTCGTGTCCTCGGAGGAGGACGAGCCGGTGACGATGTACGTGCGCAAGCAGGGCCCGGGCACCGTCACCGCCGGTGACATCGTGCCGCCCGCGGGTGTCGTCGTACACAACCCGGACATGCACATCGCCACCCTGAACGACAAGGGCAAGCTCGAGATCGAGCTGGTCGTCGAGCGGGGCCGCGGCTACGTGCCCGCCGTGCAGAACAAGGCGTCCGGTGCGGAGATCGGCCGGATCCCGGTCGATTCGATCTACTCGCCGGTGCTCAAGGTGACCTACAAGGTCGAGGCCACCCGCGTCGAGCAGCGCACCGACTTCGACCGGCTCGTCCTTGACGTCGAGACCAAGAACTCCATCACCGCGCGGGACGCGCTCGCCTCGGCGGGCAAGACCCTGGTCGAGCTCTTCGGCCTGGCCCGCGAGCTGAACGTGGAGGCCGAGGGCATCGAGATCGGCCCCTCGCCTGCCGAGGCGGATCACATCGCCTCGTTCGGGCTGCCGATCGAGGACCTGGATCTCACCGTCCGCTCCTACAACTGCCTCAAGCGTGAGGGTGTGCACACGGTGGGCGAGCTCGTCGCCCGCACCGAGTCGGATCTGCTGGACATCCGCAACTTCGGCCAGAAGTCCATCGACGAGGTCAAGGTCAAGCTGCACGCGCTCGGCCTCTCGCTGAAGGACAGCCCCGCCTCGTTCGACCCGTCCTCCGTGGTCGGGTACGACGCGAACACCGGGACCTGGAGCGACAGCGGCACGTTCAGCGACACCGACGGCGGCGAGCAGGACTACGCCGAGACCGAACAGCTCTAGGTCCCCGGGGGGAGGCATCCCCCCGGCTGCGGCCTCTCATAAGGAGACAGTGAAATGCCCAAGCCCAAGAAGGGTGCTCGCTTCGGCGGGTCGGCGTCGCACCAGAAGGCGATCTTCGCCAACCTGGCCACGGCGCTCTTCGAGCACGGTCGGATCACGACCACCGAATCCAAGGCCAAGGCGCTGCGCCCGTACGCCGAGAAGCTGGTCACCAAGGCGAAGGGCGGCACCCTCGCCGACCGGCGCGAGGTGCTCAAGGTGATCCGGAACAAGACCGTCGTGCACGAGCTGTTCGCCACGATCGGCCCGTCGTTCGAGGGTCGCGATGGCGGCTACACCCGCATCATCAAGACGCTGCCGCGCAAGGGCGACAACGCCCCCATGGCCGTGATCGAGCTGGTCCGGGAGCAGACCGTGACCAACGAGGCCGATCGCGCTCGTCGCGTCGCCGCCTCGAAGAAGGCCGAGCCGGTTGCCGAGGCGCCTGCCGCCGAGGAGACCGAGGTCGAGGAGACCAAGGCGGAGGCCGCCGAGGCGCCCGAGGCCGAGGCTGCTGCCGAGGACAAGAAGGAATCCTGAGCTGACTCCGGATTCCGGCGACGAGCCCGTCACCCGTGGGGGTGGCGGGCTCGTTCGCGTGCGGCTCGATATCGCCTACGACGGGACGGAATTCACCGGGTGGGCTCGGCAGCCCGGGTTGCGGACCGTGCAGGGGGTGCTGGAGGAGTCGCTGAGCAAGGTTTTTCGTTCGCCGATTCAGCTGACCGTTGCCGGGCGCACCGACGCCGGGGTGCACGCGGAGGGGCAGGTCGCGCACTTCGACACGGCGGGGGAGTTCGACGGGGCGAAGTTGGTGCACCGGTTGGCGCGGTTCCTGCCGAAGGATGTTCGGGTTACCGGGGCTCGGCGTGCTCCTGCTGATTTCGACGCTCGGTTCTCCGCTGTTCGGCGGCACTATGTGTATCGGTTGACCACCGCGCCCTGGGGTGCTGATCCGCTCGCCGCGCGGGGGGTGGTGCCTGCGAAGGGGGCGCTCGATGTGGACGCCATGCGCGCGGCGTCGCGGAAACTTCTCGGGTTGCACGATTTCGCGGCGTTCTGCCGGCGGCGGGAGGGGGCGACCACGGTGCGCGAGTTGCAGCGGTACGACTGGGAGCAGTCGGGGTACGCGCTCACCGCGCACGTCAGTGCCGATGCCTTCTGCTGGTCCATGGTGCGGAGTCTGGTCGGTGCGGTGCTCGCGGTGGGGGAGGGGCGGCGGACGCCCGAGTGGGTCGGGAGTCTTTTGAACGAGCGGGAGCGCTCCAGTTCCGTCACCGTAGCTCCGGCGCACGGTCTGAGTCTGGTTGCCGTTGACTACCCCGCCGACGTGGATCTCGCCGCGCGGAATGCGCAGACCCGCGAGATGCGCACCGTGCCCCCTGCCGGTTGCTGCGGCGGCTGATCCTGGCGCGGCGTATATCGCGTCCGCCTGCGGCGGCTCGACTTGTCTGCGCGGGGACTCGCGCGTCAGGAGCGGACGAGCCGCGCGATCGCTTCGGTCGCCTCTTTGATCTTGGCCTCCGCCTCGGGGCCGCCCGCGACGGCGGCGTCGACGACGCAGTGGCTGATGTGGTCCTCCAGCAGCCCCACCGCCACCGCCTGCAGAGCTTTCGTCATGGCGGAGACCTGGGTGAGGATGTCGATGCAGTACTTCTCCTCCTCGACCATGCGCTGCAGCCCGCGCGCCTGCCCCTCGATGCGGCGCAGCCGCTTGAGGTAGTCGTCCTTCGCGGTGATGTAGCCGTGCCCGGTGTGGTCGTGCTCGTGGCTGGGGTCGGTCACCGGCGCTCCTCGTCTGGTTCGATACCCCCCAAGGGTACAGCAGTCACGGCGGCTCCGTCGTCCGGTTCGCGACCGCGAGACCGGTCACCACCAGCACCGATCCGACCAGCTGCAGCGGGGTCACCGCCTCGCCGAGCAGCAGCCAGGAGAGCCCGACGGCGAAGAGCACCTCGCTCAGCAGGACCAGGGACATGAGGGTCGAGCCGAGCCGGACGGCGCCCGCGACCCCGCACAGGTAGGCGAGCACTGTGCTCACCAGGACCAGCAGGGTGAGTGCCAGCGGCACCGACAGCTCGCGCTGGTCCATGAGCGCGGCGCCGCCGCCGACGACCAGCGGCAGTGCCCCGATCCCGGCCAGCAGCCAGGTGGTCAGCGCGGCCACGGTGAGCCCGGAGCCGAGCAGCGCGACCGGCCCGAGCCGGGCCGAGCTGCGCTCGGAGAGCAGGAAGAAGGCCGCGTTGCAGATCATGGAGAGCCCGGCCCAGGCCAGCCCGACCGGATCCGGGCTGCCCGCGCCGAACACCTGCACCACCAGCGCCGCACCGGCCAGCGTCACCGCCGCGCCGACCAGCGTGCCGGTGCGCGGCCGCCGCCTGCCGACCAGCCAGTGCCAGGCGATCACCACCACCGGCGCCAGGAACTGGATCATGAGCGTCACCGCCACCTGCAGCGTCGCCAGCGACAGGAAGAAGGTGGCCTGCACCCCGGCGACCCCGATCGCGCCGAACGGCACCACGGTGCGCAGCTCGTGGCGGCTCGCCCGCAGCCCGCGCGGGTCGGCGAGCAGCGCCAGCAGCACCATGACCGCCGCCGCCCCGGTGAGCCGCACCGCGAGCACCGCCCCGGCCGACCAGCCCGCCCCGAGCACCGCCTTCACCAGCGGCCCGGACGCCGCGAAGGCCAGCCCGGAGGCCACCGTCAACCACACGCCGAGCGCCGCCCGCGACATCACACGCCCATCCTGCCGCCCACCCGGTTCGCCCGACCGGTCGGGATGTGTTGGGCCCCGGACCCGCCCGCCCGCGGCGCACCGCCGCCGGCGGAGAATCGATCCATGACTTCGGAGCGCAGACCGGCCCTGGCCGTGATCGGTGGCAGTGGCTTCTACGACTTCTTCGACGGCGCCGCCGAGGAGCACGAGGTGCAGACCCCCTACGGCGCGCCCAGCGCGCCGATCGCGGTGGGCGAGGTCGAGGGCAGGCCGGTGGCGTTCCTGCCGCGGCACGGGAAGAAGCACGAGTTCGCGCCGCACACCCTGCCGTACCGGGCCAACCTGTGGGCGCTGCGCGCGCTCGGCGTGCGCCGGATCTTCGCGCCCTGCGCGGTCGGCAGCCTGCGCGCCGACTGGGGGCCAGGCACCGTCGCGGTGCCGGACCAGCTGGTCGACCGCACCTCGGGTCGCGCGCAGACCTACTTCGACGGCGGCGGCGTGCACGTCTCCTTCGCCGACCCGTACTGCGACGAGCTGCGCGCCGCCGTGGCGAACTCCGACAGCGAGCTGCGCCTGGAGTCCGGCGGCACCATGGTCGTGGTGCAGGGCACCCGCTTCTCCACCCGCGCCGAGAGCCGCTGGTTCGCCGCGCAGGGCTGGGACCTGGTCAATATGACCGGCTACCCGGAATCGGTGCTCGCCCGCGAACTGGAGATGTGCTACGCCGCGGTGGCCCTGGTGACCGACCTGGACGCCGGGCTGGAGGAGGGCGACGGCGTGCACGCGGTCGACGTCTTCGCCGAGTTCGAGCGCAACCTGGTGCCGTTCAAGGCGCTCGTGCGGCGCGCGGTGGCCGCCACCGAGAGTACCGGGACCTGCGCCCGCTGCCGGGTGCACGACGGCGTCCGGCTCCCGTTCGAGCTGCCGTGAGCGGCGCGGCCCCGCTGCGGCTCGAGGTGGTCGTCGGCAGCGTGCGGGCGGGCCGGTTCGCGCCGACCGTGGCGGACTGGTTTATGCGCGCGGTGGCCGCGCACCCCGACTTCGCGGCCGGGACGATCGATCTCGCCACCACCCCGCTGCCGCTCGACCTCGCCGAGAACGACGCGGTACGCGCCTTCCGGGACCGGCTGGCCGCGGCCGACGCCTTCGTCTTCGTCACCTCCGAGTACAACCACGGCTACCCGGCCGCGCTCAAGACCGCCATCGACAGCGCCAAGCACGAGTGGCGCGGCAAGCCGGTCGGCTTCGTCTCCTACGGCGGCGTCTCCGGCGGGCTGCGCGCGGTCGAGCAGCTGCGCCAGGTGGTGGCGGAGGTGCACATGGTCTCGGTGCGCGAGTCGGTGAGCTTCCACCGGGTCAAGCGGCAGTTCGACGCCGCGGGGGAGACCGCCGACGGCGCCGCGATCGATGGCGCCGCCCGCATGCTGCGGCAGCTGAGCTGGTGGGGCCGGGCGCTGCGCGCCGCGCGGGCGGCCGAGCCGTACCCCGGCTGAGCGCTACTGGTTCGCCATGGCGCGGCGGCCGCGCGGCTGCCCGATGTAGGTCGATTCGCGGGGGATGGAGACCAGCGTGAGGTGCGCCTGCGCGGTGCCGGTGCGCAGGATGACGTGGTTGCCGATGGCGCCGGGCTGGTGCAGCGAGAGGTCCGGCCTGGTGGCGGGCCAGGCGGACGGGTCGCCGGTGACGTAGATGGTGGTGACGCCCGCGTGCGGCGGTGGCGCGAGCACCCCGTCCACCACCGCGGCGGTGAAGCCCGCGTCCGACTGGTGCGTCTCGACCGCGATGCCGAGCCGCTCCGGGTTGCCGATCGTGGTCACCAGGTTCTCCCAGGCGTGCGGGCGGTCGGTGCGGATCAGGACGCGCTCGCCGACCGCGAGCGCGCGGAACACCAGCTGCTGCGCCAGGTACAGCTCGCCCGCCAGGTAGACGGTGGAGATGCCGCTGCCGATCAGCCGCATGGCGACGCCGTTGCCCTCCTCGTCCGAGCCGATCAGCTGCCCGCAGCCGGAGGAGGGCAGGTGCAGCGCGCCGAGCACCTCGATCGGGTACTCGGCCATCGGCACCGTCTCGTCGACGCCGGGCACGGCCAGCGGCAGGTGCGCCAGCAGCGCGTCCCGGTGCCTGCCGTTCATCGAGACCATGCCCGCGAGCTTCGGCGGCTCCGGCAGCTCCCTGGCGGAGAGCCGCCAGGCCGCCCCGATGCTGACCGACCCGGCATTGCTGCCCGGCCGCAGCCGGACCGCCACCGTGGTCCCGCGCGACGGCGCCACCCAGAGCTGGGCCAGCAGGTCCGAGCCGAGCCTGCCGGGGTCGACCGCGGTGCCGATGTTCACCGCGTTGCCCAGCTCGGCGTAGCGCCAGCGGTGGGTCAGCTCGCGCGGGTCGCAGTTGCCGGTCACCTGCAGCACGGCGCCGCGGATCTCGGAGGCGGTGAGGATGCGGGCCGCGCAGTCGGCGTCCTCCAGCGCGCGCACGATGCGCTGGGTCGCGATGGTGACGGCGCGCGCGGCGCCGTCGTTGCCGCCGCCGCGGCGCGCGGCGGCGCCGGGACAGCGCACCGCGTCGAAGGCGATGGCCAGCCAGACCGCCCGGTGCGCGGTCGCGGGCAGCGGGCCGAGCAGCGATTCGTAGATCGCGCCCGCCGGGGTGCCGGAGCGGCTGCGGTGCCCGTGGCTGATGATGTCGATCCCGCTGAGCAGGATGTCGTGCTGGTTCAGGCACTGCGCGAGCTCGGGCAGCGGCAGCAGGTGCGAGGCGTGCACGGTGGTGCGCGCGATCCGGGTCAGCCCGCCGAGCGGCGGAAGCACCTCGACCACCGTCACCACCCGGCTGCCGTCCCGGTAGAGCCCGTGCGAGCGGCCGTCGGGGCCGCGGAAGTCGACGGTGTCGCCGAGCTCGTACTCGCGCCGGGTGAAGTACCCCCACGCGGTCGCGAACCAGTCCAGGATCGTCCGCTTCGCGACCGGGACGAGCGGGATCGCGGCCGCGGTGAGCACCACGCCGAGCGCGGGCAGCCCGCCGAGCCCGACGGTCAGCGCGATCAACCCGGCCCCCAGCCCGATGATCTGCGCGACCAGCAGATTCTGCAGTGATATCCGCCCGAGCAACGGGCGTGGGCCCGCGCCGACAGGTTCGGCCATCGTCGTCCCCCCAGTAACACCGGTTCGGCCCTGTTCGCGCTGGCCGAACTGAAAAGCAGTCCCCGCGAACTGTACTGTGTTGCGCGGGTAGGAGCACCGTTCGGGGGAGGAACAATGCCATCGAAGCCAACCACCCGCTGGCAGGTCAGCGGGTACCGCTTCCTGGTGCGGCGGATGGAGCACGCGCTGGTTCGGCGCGACGTCCGCATGCTGCACGATCCGATGAAATCGCAGTCCCGCGCGTACGCGGTCGGGCTGGTGCTCGCCCTGGTGGTGCTGGCCGGTTGCGGGGTGCTGGCGCTGCTGCGCCCGCAGGACAAGATCGGCAACAACACCATCCTGATCGGCAAGGAGTCCGGCGGGGTCTATGTGGTCATCGGCGACACGGTGCACCCGGCGCTGAATCTGGCCTCGGCCCGGCTGGCCGCGGGGGAGGCGGCCAAGCCCGCCATCGTCAAGGAGTCCGAGCTCGGCAAGAAGCCGCGTGGGCAGCTCATCGGGATTCCGGGGGCGCCCGCCGCGCTGCTCTTCGACAAGAAGGGCACCGGCCGCGCCTGGACCGTCTGCGACCAGCTGGAGGTGGACGGCGGCGGCGGTCTCAGCACCTCGGTGCTGGTCGGTGACCCGGACACCGGGGAGAAGGCGGACGCGCTGCCCGCCGAGCGCGCGCTGCTGGTGCAGGGGCGCGATTCGGCGTACCTGATCTACGACGGCAAGCGGGCGCGGGTCGAGATGACCTCGCGCGCCGTCACCGACGCGCTCGGCATCACGGGGGAGACGCCGCGGCCGGTGAGCGACGGGCTGCTGAACGCGGTCCCCGAGGTGCTGCCCCTGGTCGCCCCGCGGATCGAGGGCGCGGGCACGGCGCCCGGCTACCCGATCGGGGACTACCAGATCGGCGACGTGGTGCAGGTGCCGACCACCGAGGAGTACTACGCGGTGCTGAGCGACGGCCTGCAGCCGATCTCGCCGCTGACCGCCGACATCATCCGCAACTCCACGCCCGGCTCCGGGAACACCACCATTCAGCAGACCGCCCGCACCAGGGCGAACGTGTCGTCCGCGCTGGCGGTCGAGCACTACCCGCGCACCGCGCCCGAGCTGGTCACCGACAAGGAGCGGCCGGTCAGCTGCCTGACCTGGCGGCCGATCGCCGCCGCCGCGGGCAGCGAGGACGGCGCGCGGCGCGCCGAACTCGAGGTGCTCACCGGGGTCGACCTGCCGCTGCCCGACGATGCCAGGACCGTTCCGCTGGCCAAGGCGGACGGGTCGGGGCCGAACGCCGACGCCGTCTACCTGAAGCCGAGCACCGGCGCCTACGTGCAGAGCACCGGGATCGAGCCGGACAGCAGCAGGCGGGACAGCCTGTTCTACGTCGGCGACACCGGGGTCAGGTGGGGGATCAAGAACGCCGAGGCCGCCAAGGCGCTCGGCATGGAGGGGATCCCCGCCGAGCCCGCGCCGTGGCCGATCGTCGGGCTGCTCGCCGCCGGGCCGAGCCTGGGGCGGGAGGAGGCGATGGTCGCGCACGACGGCGTCGCCCCCGACCCGTCCCCCGCCGACCAGCCGGTCGCCGCCGAGCGCTGACGCCGCTCGGGCTCGGGCACCGGCGGGGCCGCGCGTATCAGCCCGGGCCGCCGCTTCCCCGGGGCGGGGTGAATCGCCCTGCGCGGGCCGCATTCGCCGTGCCGGACCGCCGTCAGCCGATCGGGCCCGAATCCGCCGGGGCGGGCGGGCCGTTCGCCGATACCGGCGAGCTGTTCGCCGCAGCCGGGGCCCGGCGCAGCTCGGCGACCTCGGCGCGCAGCCCGCGGATCTCGTCGAGCAGCGTGCCGATCTGCTTCTCGGTCTGATCGGCACTCGCCTCGACCGCCTTGAGCTGGTCGAAGACCCAGCTGGTCGTGGTGCCGATGGCGAAACTGATCAACCCGATCCCGAATGTCATCAGCACCAGCGCCACCAGCCTGCCCTCGGCGGTCACCGGGTAGTAGTCCCCGTAGCCGACCGTCGTCACGGTGACGGCTGACCACCACAGCGCGTCGCCGTAGTTCTGCACCTTGGCGTCCGGCGCCCCGTACTCGGCGTCGAAGAAGGCGAGGCTGCACAGCAGGACCACCAGCACCGAGCTGGTGCCGACGTAGATGGAGAGCCGGAACCGGGTGAGCCGCGCCCGGTTCAGCGTGCCGAGCATGAGCAGCGCCGCGCGCACCAGCCGCAGCGGTCGGAACGGCGGCACCAGCACGATGAGCAGCTCCAGCGGGTGCGTGCGCACGAAGCGCCAGCGGTCGCGGGAGAGGTAGACGCGGATGGCGAAGTCGGCCGCGAAGGCCGCCCAGATCACCAGGTCGACCCGGGCCAGCCAGGTGTCCAGGTACGGCGAGGCGCCGGTGTCGAGCACGTACCAGGCGTAGACGCCGAGGAAGAGTACGGCGAGCAGCAGCATCGGCACATTGGTCGCGCGCTCCCATGCCTCCCGGCGGCTCAGCGGCGCAGTCACGCTCGTCATGGCGGTACCCGATTCGATCGGCCGTGGTCACCGTAGGTTTCGCGGTGCCGAGCGCCGACGCTACACGGAACCGGCCGCGCGCACCCGGTGGTTCAGGTCGCGTCCTCGTGCACGCCGAAGCGGCGGCGGATGGGGAAGGAGGCCAGGTAGCCGAGCACGCCCGCGGCCACGATGACCGCGGTGCCGATCAGCGCGACGTTCCGCGCGGTGTGGTCGGGGGCGGGTTCGGGGTCGGGCACCGCCAGCTGGATGCTCACCGCCTCGCTCGGCACCTTCGCGGGCAGCGCCGCGGGCACCTCGTTGGTGAGCGCCGCGACCGGGTCGACGGCGCCGTACCCGACATACGGGTTCCAGCCCTCGGCCGGGGCGTGCGCGGTGGCCTGGATCCGCCGGATCACCTCGGCGCTGCTCAGCTCGGGGAAGCGGGCGCGCACCAGCGCGGCCACCCCGGAGACGTACGGCGCGGCGAAGCTGGTGCCGCTGTACGCGGTGTACT
Organism: Nocardia sp. NPDC057353; assembly: GCF_042667085.1. Taxonomy (NCBI): domain Bacteria; kingdom Bacillati; phylum Actinomycetota; class Actinomycetes; order Mycobacteriales; family Nocardiaceae; genus Nocardia; species Nocardia sp. NPDC057353. Next base: position 16,077 of record NZ_JBHVAK010000056.1, on the reverse strand, counting down.
GGCCCTGGTTGCTGTACTTGCCGTTGGAGGTGCCGCCCGCGCGGGCGTCCAGCGAGACCACGTTCTCGCCGGGCGCCGCGACCCCGACCCACGGGCCGGGCACGGTGAAGGCCGATGGCGCGCCGACGGCGTCGATCGAGCCGACCGAGAGCACGTACTGGTCGAACCAGGCGGGGGCGACGAACGAGGTCACCCTGGTCCACGGGTCGGCGCCGGGGTTCAGCGGGTCGAGCCCCGGGTTGCTCGACTTGCAGGCGTCGGTGTTGCCCGCGGAGGTCACGATGACGGCGTCGCGCTCCAGCGCGGCGTAGCGCACCGCGGCGCCGAGCGCGGCGAACTCCCGGCTCTCCGGCTTCTCGGTGGGGCAGGCCACGAGGGAGATGTTGATGACGGTGGCGCCCGCGTCGGCGGCCCTGCGCACCGCGGATGCCAGCGCGGAGACCTTGCCGTAGCCGTCGGGCATGTCGTCCGGGCCCTTGTTCCGGCCCGCGCCCTCCTCCTGGTAGAGCGCGCTGGTCTGCCTGATGCTGAGCAGCCCGGCCTCCGGCGCCACCCCGGAGAAGCCCTGTCCCGCGACCTGGCTCGCGCCGATGATGCCCGCGACGACGGTGCCGTGCGCGTCGCAGTCCTCGCTGCCGTCGCCGCCCGCGGCGACGAAGTCGCCCAGCGGGGTCAGGTTCGGCAGCCGCGGGTGCGGGGAGACGCCGGTGTCGATCACCGCGACCACCTGGCCCGCGCCGCGCGAGAACTGCCAGGCGCGGTCCAGGTCGAGGGCGCGCTGGGTCGGCGGAACGGCCGGGCCCTCCCCGCCCTGCTGGGTGCTGTAGCAGGCGGCGTTCCCCGGTCGCTCGGTCTTGCCCGGGGGCGCGGCCGGGTCCCCGGCGGGCAGTGCCCCCGGATCCACGATCGGCGGCCGATTGTCGGCCAGCGCCGGGCCCGCGGTCAGCCCCGCGCCGACCGCGAGCACCGCCACGAACGCGGCCAACCGCCGCACCGAGTTCACCCCGGCGGGCCGCGGCCGCGAACGGAAGTTCGCGCCTTCGCGTCCGGCCGCGCGGATCGCCGTAGCGCGCCGCACCGGGTTCACAGCCCGCGGACGAGGGCGTACAGCTCGGCCCCCCAGAAGACCAGCGGCAGCACCGCGGCCACAAAGGCGTACTCCAGCAGCTCCACCGCGCGGCGCATGGGCGGCGTCGCCGTCTGGTTCGGCACCACCATGCCGAGGACCAGCGCCGCGACCAGGATGAGCATGGCCGCGCCGAACACCACGAGCGGCTGCTCCATCTCGATCGCCATCCCGACCAGCATGGCGAGCACGATCGCCGACCCGCCCGCGATCAGCACCACCGCCTGCTCGGCCCCGGCGTAGGTGCGGCTGCGGAACGCCAGCACCACCGCGCAGACCAGCGACAGCGCGATCCCCTGCCAGTACGGCGTCTCCGCCTCCGGGTCGGCCGCCGCCAGCGCCCCCGCCACGGTGACCAGCGTGGTCGCCGTGACCAGCCCGGCCAGGTACATCCGCGCCCGCTCCGACTTGGCGCGCAGCACCTCCATGGTCGGCAGCGCCCGGTGGTCGTCCGGGTCGTCCTCGGTCGGGTCGATCGGGGTGCCCGGCGACGGCACCGGCGGCAGCGGCAGCTTGGCGAGCAGCATGGAGACCCGCGGCGCCAGCGAGAGCCCACCGAGCGCGGCCGCGGCGAGCACCGCGCCGATGGCCCGCACCGGCTGCTCGGTGAGCAGCCCGACCATGGCGGCGGGCGCGATGAAGACCGCCAGCGTTGCGGCGCCGATGAAGAGCCCGAGCCCGACCCCGGTGACCCGCCACGCCAGCACCGCGGTGGCGCCGAGCAGCACCGAGCCGAGCAGCACGTGCGCCCAGCCGTAGTGGTCGGGAACGTAGAGCAGCCCCGCGCTCAGCGCGGGCGGCAGCGCGCAGCCCGCGATGACCAGCGCCGCCGAGGTGTCGCCGTACATCCGGCTCAGCACCATGCCCGCGACGACCAGCAGGATCGCCACCACCAGCGCGATCGAGCCGCTCACCCAGACCGGCATGGCGTCCGGCGCGAGCAGCAGCCCGAGGCAGCCGACCACCATGGTCAGCGCCGCGAGCACCGCGCCGGTGAGCCGGGCGGTGCGCGGGGTCCAGCCGCGGAAGTGGTCGGCGTCGGCGATCGCGACGTTGTACATGATGTCGTCGAAGAGCGGGGTCGGCGCGGTCTGCGAGGCGCTCTCCAGCATGAGCAGCTCGCCGTCGCGCACGCCGTGCTCACCGAGGCTCAGCGAGTTCGAGAAGGGCGGGTGGCCGATCCGGGCCAGCACCCACTCGGCGGGCTCGAAGCGCTCGCCCTCGTTGTCGAAGTCGTTGCTCCTGCTGTGCTGGGCGACCATGTCGACCACGCTCGGGATCACCAGCGCCACCGGGACATCGACCGGAATCGCCATGTCGACCTGGGTGTGTTTGGCCAGGATGGTGACCCGCGCGAGGTCGGGCGCGCGCACGATGCCGCGCGAGGAGTCCTCGTCGATGTGTCCGAGCCGCGCGTGCGTCACGCTGTCCCCCAACTTCCTGATCCACGTCGTGTTTCCGCAGGCCATACGCTGGGGGAGCCCCCGGGCAGCAGCTTGCGAACCCACCCTCCGCCCAGCACAATGCTGGTCGAACTGTACGACATGTCAGCCGTGGCCTCCATACCGAGGCTCTGCCGCGGCGGGCGAAGATGGGGGACGCAGTCGATGAGCACGGTCAGGTTCCAGCGGCGTGCCCGCCGCGAGATGCCGCGCACGCCGGGCGGCGAGGTCACGCTGCAGCCGCCGCCCGAGATCCCCCGCGTCACACCGGGAAACCTGCTGCTCAAGCTGATGCCGGTGGTCATGGTGATCGGCATGGTCGGCATGATGGCGCTGCTCTTCACCCAGGGCGGCGGGATCGCGTCGAACCCCATGAGCCTGATGTTCCCGCTCATGATGCTGCTCTCGATGGCGGGCATGTTCGCCGGTCAGGGGGGTGGCAAGGGGCAGAAGGCGGCCGAGGCGAACGAGGACCGCAAGGACTACCTGCGCTACCTCGACCAGGTGCGCCGGGACGTGAACGACACCGCCGCGCAGCAGCGCGCCGCCGTCGAGTGGAGCCACCCGGAGCCGGAGCTGGTCTGGATGCTGGCGGGCACCAGCCGCATGTGGGAGCGGCGTGCCGGGGACAAGGACTTCTGCCACGCCAGGATCGGGCTCGGCGGCCAGCGGCTCGCCACCAGGCTGGTCGCGCCGGAGACCGGCCCGGTGGAGGAGCTGGAGCCGATCGCCGCGGTCTCGCTGCGCCGCTTCGTCCGCGCGCACTCCACCGTGCCGGATCTGCCGACCGCCATCGCGGTCAAGGGCTTCGCCACCATCGCGCTGGACGGCGACCGCGCCGAGGCCAGGGACATGACCCGCGCGATGCTGGTGCAGCTGGCCATGTTCCAGGCCCCCGACCAGGTGCTGATCGCCATCGTCGCGGGCCAGGACACCGCGCGCGAGTGGGAGTGGACCAAGTGGCTCCCGCACACCCAGCACCCGGACGCGCAGGACGGCATCGGCACCCAGCGCATGTTCTTCGGCTCCATCCGGGAGGCCACCGCCGGGCTGGCGCCGCTGCTGGCCAACCGGGTGCGCTACTCGCGCAACCAGCCCGCCAACCCGAACATGGTGCACATCGTGATCGTGGTGGACGGCGGGCTGCTCGAGGCCGAGGAGGAGCAGCTGCGCGAATCCGGGTACGAGGGCGTCACGCTCATCGACCTGTGCGGCTACGCGCCCCGGCTCGCGGTCTCCCGCGGCATCAAGATGATCGTGGAGAACGGCGAGTGCACCGGCCGCGGCGCCACCGGCAACCAGGAGCGGTTCGCGCTGATCGACCGGATCAGCGTGCAGCAGGCGCAGCAGGTCGCGCGCAGGCTGGCGCCGTACCGGGCCGCGACCCAGCGCAGCAGCGACGTCGAGGTGGACGACGCCGAGGCCATCTCCAGCTGGGCGCAGCTGATGAGCCTCGGCGACCTCGGCGCCTTCAACCCGGAGCAGGCGTGGCGCCCGCGCTACGGCCGGGAGCGGCTGCGGGTGCCGTTCGGCATCGGCGCCGACGGGCTGCCGGTGGAGCTGGACATCAAGGAGGCCGCGGAGAACGGCATGGGCCCGCACGGCCTCTGCATCGGCGCCACCGGCTCCGGCAAGTCCGAGTTCCTGCGCACCCTCGTGCTCTCCCTGCTCGCCACGCACTCGCCGGACCAGCTGAACCTGGTGCTGGTCGACTTCAAGGGCGGCGCCACCTTCCTCGGGCTGGACGGCGTGCCGCACGTCGCCGCCGTCATCACCAACCTCGAGGAGGAGGCCGACCTCGTCGACCGCATGAAGGACGCCCTGGCGGGCGAGATGAACCGCCGCCAGGAGGTGCTGCGCGCCGCGGGCAACTTCGTCAACGTCTCCGAGTACGAGAAGGCGCGGGCCGCGGGCGCCGACCTGGACCCGCTGCCCGCGCTCTTCGTGGTGCTGGACGAGTTCTCCGAGCTGCTCACCCAGCACCCGGACTTCGCCGAGCTCTTCGTCATGATCGGGCGGCTCGGCCGCTCGCTGCACGTGCACCTGCTGCTCGCCTCGCAGCGGCTGGAGGAGGGCAAGCTCAAGGGGCTGGAGAGCCACCTCTCCTACCGCATCGGGCTGAAGACCTTCTCCGCGAACGAGTCCCGCCAGGTGCTCGGCGTGCCGGACGCCTACAACCTGCCGAACAACCCCGGCGGCGGCTACCTCAAGGCGGACTCCGGCGAGATCCAGCGGTTCCAGGCCTCCTACGTGTCGGGGCCGTACGTCGGCGGCGGCTCGCAGCGCGAGGTCACCCAGGCCGGGGTCGCGGGCGGCGACATCGACGTCACCGCGCGGCAGTTCACCGCCGCGCACGTCGATTTCCGCGCGGTGGACCGAATTCCGCTCCCGGTGCAGGCCAGCGCCGACCCGGAGCCGGGCGAGGACGCCGAGCGCCTCTCCGACCTGGAGATGCTGGTCTCCCGGATCAACGGCCACGGCAGGCCCGCGCACGAGATCTGGCTGCCGCCGCTGGACGACGCCCCCACCCTGGACCAGCTGGTGCCGCGCTCCATCCTCACCGGCGAGTACTCGGCGGTGGCGACGCTGCGCGCCCCGATCGGCATCGTGGACCGCCCCTACGACCAGCGCCGCGACCCGTTCCTGATCGACCTCTCCGGCGCCCGCGGCAATGTCGCGGTGGTCGGCGGCCCGCAGTCCGGCAAGTCCACCGCGGTGCGCGCGATGATCATGGCGCTGGCGCTCACGCACACCGCCGAGCAGGTGCAGTTCTACTGCCTCGACTTCGGCGGCGGCACGCTCGCCGGGCTGCAGGGGCTGCCGCACGTCGGCTCGGTCGCGGGCAGGCTCGACGTGGACAAGGTGCGGCGCACGGTGGCCGAGATGACCACCATCGTCCGGCACCGCGAGCTCCGCTTCCGCCAGCTCGGCATCGAGTCCATGACCGAGTACCGCCGGCTTCGTGCCATGGACCCGGCCAGCAGCCCGGCCGCGGCCGGGGCGCACGAGGACCCGTTCGGCGACGTGTTCCTGGTCATCGACGGCTTCGGCTCGATCCGGCAGGATTTCGAGCCGCTCGAGCAGGCCGTGATGAACCTGGCAGGCCAGGGCCTCTCTTACGGCGTGCACGTCGTGGTCGCGCTCTCCCGCTGGATGGAGGCGCGGCCCGCGCTCAAGGACCAGATCGGCACCCGCATCGAGCTGCGGCTCGGCGATCCCATGGACTCCGACTTCGGCCGCAAGCTGGCGGCGCTGGTCCCGCAGGGCAGGCCGGGGCGCGGCATGACGCCGGAGGGGCTGCACATGCTCACCGCGCTGCCCAGGATCGACGGCAGGCCGGGCACCGACGACCTGGGCCAGGCCGCCGCTGCCGCGGTCGAGCAGATCGCGGCGCGCAACCCGGGCCGCCCGGCCCCGCAGGTGCGCATGCTGCCCGAGCGGTTCGAGCGGGACGACCTGCTCCGCGCGCTGCCCGGCTGGCCGCGCACCCCGGAGCAGCTCGGCACCAACCTGCGGGTTCCGGTCGGGCTGAACGAGTCCGAGCTCGCGCCGGTCTTCCTCGACTTCGGTGAGCTGCCGCATTTCCTGGCCTTCGGCGACAGCGAGTGCGGCAAGACCAACCTGCTCAGGGGGATCTGCCAGGGCGTGGTCGAGTCGAACGCGCCCGCCCAGGCCAAGATCATCCTCGGCGATTACCGGCGCACCATGCTCGGCGTGGTCGACGGGGAGCATCTGGCCGGGTACGCGCCGTCCGAGGCCGTGCTCTCCGCGATGGCCGGTGAGCTGGCCAAGATTCTCAAGAGCCGGATGCCCGGCGCGGACGTCACCCAGCAGCAGCTGCGCGACCGCTCCTGGTGGACCGGGCCCGAGCTGTTCCTCGTGGTGGACGACTACGACCTGGTGGTCACCTCCGCGGGCAGCCCGCTCATGCCTATCGTCGAGTACCTGGCGCACGCCAAGGACATCGGCTTCCACCTGGTGCTGGCCCGCCGCGCGGGCGGCGCCTCGCGCTCGCTCTTCGAGCCGGTGATCTCCCGGATGAAGGACGTCGGCACCACCGGGCTGATCATGAGCGGCAACCGGGACGAGGGCCAGCTCTTCGGCACCGTGCGCCCGAGCGAGCAGCCGCCCGGCCGCGGCGTGCTGGTCGGCCGCTCCGGCACCGGGCTCTTCCAGGCCGCCTGGAGCCGGGACCGGTGAGCCCGACGGTCGCACTGCACCTCGACGGTGACGACCTGCACGCCGTGGTCGGCCCCGACCCGCGCGGCGCCGTGGAGTGGAACGTCACGCTGGACGGGCTGCCAGGCACCGGCGGCGCCACCGGCGCGGACGGAGGCGGCCCGCTCGCGGGCGAACTGCGCCGGGACGCCGAGCGCCGCGGCCTCGCGCTGCCGCTCCCGGCGGTCGCGGTGGCGCACCCGACGCAGTGGGGCGGCCCCGCGCTCGACCGCGCGCTGCGCGGGCTGCTGCCCGGCGTCGCCGCCGACGTCGCCGCTGTGCCGACCGCGCACGTCGCCGCCGAGCACTACCTGCGCAGCCGGGCGCTCCCCGGAGCCAGCGTGCTGGTCGTCGAGTGCACCGCGCTCTCCTGCACGGTGGCGCTGGTCGACTGCGACGGCGCCGCCGCCACCGTGGTGGCCTGCGAACACGAACCCGCGCTCGGCGCGGGCGAACTCGCGCCACCCGCCACCGCCGAGCGATTGGCCGAACTCGCCGACCGCGTCCTCGACGACCGGGCGCCGCACGCCGTGCTCGTCGTCGGCACCGTCGACCCCGAGGTGGGCGACCTGCTGCGGCAGCACCTGGCCACCCCCGCCTTCGTCCCCGAGGTGATCGCGCTCTCCGGCCGGGAGATCGCCAAGGCCGTCTGGTCCGACACCCGGCGCCCCGCCCCCGGCCGGGAGACCGCACTGCCCGGCAGGCAGGCCATGGACGTGCAGGCCACCATCGGCGCCAACCTGCGCGCCCGCAGGCAGCCCCGCCGCCGCTCCCCGCTGGTCCTCGGCGCCGCCGCCGTGCTGGTGGCGCTGGCCGCCGCGGCCACGGTCGCAGGCGTCGCACTGCTCCGCGCCCCGGCCGACGGCTCGGTCGCCGACAGCCCCGCCGTGCCCGCCACCTCCCGCCCCGCGCCCCCGCCCCCCGCGACGGCGGGCAGGCTCACCGTCAGCGTCCCCGCGGGCTGGCGCCCCGCGGGCGCCGCCGACCCGGAACGCATCGTGCTCGCACCGGATTCCGCGGCCCGCGCGCGGATCACCGTCACCCAGACCGTGCTCGCCGCGGCCGCCGACATCGACGACGTCGCTCGTGACCTGCAATCGGAGATCTCTCGCGCCGACCCCGGCCGATTCGGTACCGTGCAACGAGACGTCGTGTTCGGTGACCGCCCCGGCCTCGCCTACGACGAGTTTCCGGGGGACGGTTCCGAAGTCAGGTGGCACGTCATCGTCGACCGCGGTGTCCAGGCGGGCATCGGGTGTCAGTTCGACAGGGGGAGGTGGGACACATTTCGGACCGCATGCGAAGACGTGGCGCGGTCGCTGACCGTTCGTGCCTGACGGGGGCCTGAATCCGGGGGAGAACATGGGAACCGAGAAGGCGCACACCGCGTCCAAGACTTATGTAGGGGATCGACCACCTCGCCCGGCGACGGTCATCCAACTCAACGAGAGGTAATCGGAATGTCCAACATTGTCGGTATTGATCAGGCCGCTGCCCAGCAGGCCACTTCCGAGGTCGAGACCGTGGTCAACAACATGCGGGCGACGCTCCGGCAGGTACAGACCACCGTCGATACCGCTCGCGACGGCTGGCGCGGTACCGCCAACGGCTCCTTCGAGGCAGCCGCGGTGCGCTGGAACGACGAGGGCAGGCGGCTGAACGCCCTGCTGGACGAGATGACGGTCAAGCTCAACGAGGCCAACAAGCAGTACGGGCGGATGGAAGAAGAGTCCGGGGGCGGCTTCCTGAAGGTTTAGTTCGACAGCGATACGCCTACAAGTACAGGGGAGAACAATCGTGGATATCTTTTACGACAAGGGCAAGATCACCCAGACCATCGCCGATCTGCGGATGCAGCTGGAGTCCCTGCGGACTCAGGACGAGGCCATCAAGGGTGCGTCCGCCAAGCTCGCCGGGGTCTGGGAGTCCGGCGCTGCCAGCACCTTCCAGGAGGTGCAGAAGCGATGGAACGACGAGTTCACCGACACCCAGGCGGCGATGCAGCAGCTGATCAACGCGACCCAGGAAGCGCTGGACGCCGCGCTTCGTACCGATGCGTTCAACGCCAGCAAGATCCAGTGCTGAATCGCTGACGAGCGGTGGGTGATCGCGCATCTCGACGGCGCGGGCACCCACCGCCGGGTGTTACTTGACCCGGGATTTCAGAATCGGAATCAGCTTCGTCAGCAGCACCTGCTCCGAATTCGATGACCAGTTCTGAATGGCTCCGACGAGTTCCGGGTCGTCGACGACGATGATCGTCGCCTTCATTTGACTGACCGTGGTCGGCAGCCCCAGCAGCCCGCCGCCGCCCGCCTTCGCATCACTGCGGGCCACGATCAGATATCCCTGGGTCACATTCCGCGTCAGGTCGTATTCGCCGAGCCAATCCAGCCGCCGCGGTGACTGCTCGTCGCCTTCCTTCGCGTAGCCGGCGTTGTAGCCGAAGCCGAGCCCGGTCAGGAAATCCGTCTGCGGGCTCGGACTGAGGAAGACGTTCACCCCCGAACTCAGGTCCTCGTCTTTGTCGCCCGTGAAGAGCGTCATGACGACCGGTTCGCCGAGGAATGCGGGATTCTCCTGTCGAGCCTGCTCGACGGAGGTCGGCGCCGCCGCGACAGGCACCGACGAGGTCGCCGAGGCCGTTGCTTGCCCGCCGGGCGTGGAATCCCGGTTCAGCGCCCACACCCCGCCCGCCGCGGCCGCGACGACGAGCACCGCCGCGACCGCACCGATGACCAGCCCCTTCCGTTTCGGCGGTGCGCCTGCGCGGACGGTGACGATCCCGGATTCGGTCGGCACCTCACCCCGAGGGTTCGTCGGATACCCGTAGCTGGGCTGGTGCTGTGCCGGGAACCCGGAGGTCGGTGCGCTGAATCCGCGACCGCTCAGTGCCGCCGTGGCGGCCTCGACGAACTCCCGCGAGTTCGGGAACCGCTCCGCGGGCTCCTTGGCCATCGCCCGCGCGAAAACGTGGTCGATGGCGTGCGGCAGCGCCGGATTCACCTCGGTCGCCCGCGGCGGCGGCTGGTGCAGGTGCCCCATCATCACCAGCGCGGGCTGGCTGCCTGGATACGGATTGCGCCCGGTCAGCAGCTTGAAGAACGAGCAGGCCAGGCTGTACAGATCCGCCCGGTGGTTCAGCGGCATCCCGGCCAGCTGCTCCGGCGCCGCGTACGCGATGGTGGCGAGGAAACTCCCGGTCTGGGTCAGCTCGTTCGCGTCATCGGTGGACTTGGCCACGCCGAAATCGGTGAGCAGCACCCGCTCCTCGCCATCCTCCGGGGTGGCGAGCAGGAAGTTGGCCGGCTTGATGTCGCGGTGCAGCAGCCCGCGCCGGTGCGCGTAGTCGAGGCCCTTCCCGACCTCGGCCAGAATGTGCAGCGCGCGCTGCGGGTCGAGGCCGCGGCCGATCCTGGTCAACTCCGCGCCCGCATCGGTGCCGTCCACGTACTGCATGGCGATCCAGAGCTGCCCGGCCTCCTCACCCCGGTTGTAGACCGACACGATGTTCGGATGATCCAGCCCGGCCGCCAGATTCGCCTCGCGCTCGAAGCGGGCGCGGAACTCGCGGTCGGTCGAGAGGTCGGGGCTGAGCACCTTCAGCGCGTCGGTCCTGGGCAGCGTCGGGTGTTTCGCCAGGTAGACCGTGCCCATGCCGCCCGCGCCGAGCACCCGCAGCACGCGGTACCCGCCGACGATCGTGCCCGCGCTGATCGGCATGTCCGGGTCCTCCTGTTCTGGTTCGCAGCGTGCCGTCCCATGCAGACAGTACGGATGCGGCTGTGACCCGCGGTACCTAGTAGGTGTTGGCCAGCAGCGCGTACTGCGCGGCCGCACGCTGATGCAGGTCGACGATCTGGTCGCTCTCCACCGAGGCCAGGTAGCGCTGGTACGGGACGGTGCAGCGGTAGCGCAGGGTGATCGAGCGTTCCGCGGTCTGCGCCCCGCAGCGCACGCCGGGAACGTCCGCGGGCGCTTCGACGGGTTCGGTGAAGGTGGCCCACTCGAGCACGGGGGCACCGAGTTCCGCCGCGCTCGCCGCGTCCTTGGCGCGGTACAGCTGGGTGGCGCCCGAGCCCGCGCCGGATAAGGCATAGGCGTCGACACCGGCCTTGTCGAGGCCCTTGGCGCGGTCGTACTGCGCGTTCGCCTGGGTGAGCATGCCGCGGCGCAGGAAGCTCGCCTGCCCGGCCAGACTCGGCCATCCCTCGGCGTCCGGATTCAGGGTCCGGTTCAGCATGTTCTCCGGGTCGTTGTCGAGCCGCAGCAGCTCCGCGCCGACGACCGGCGGGAGGTCGTCGAGCAGCCTGCCCTGATTCTCCAGTGCGGTCCGGGCCAGGTCCGAGAGGTGCACCAGATCCGGCTTCGGGATTTCGACGAAGGTGCTGATGAGGTAGGCGCCGCGGGCCTGCATGGCGCCGAGCGTCGGCACGCCGGGGCGCCAGTGGGCGTGCGCGGTGGGCACGTTCGGAATGCTCACTCGCTGATTGAGGTCCGCGGCCACCGCGAAGTCGGCCGCCTCCGCCTCTCGCGCCGCCACCTCTGCGGTGGCGGCATCCGCGAACTGGACGACGGCTACTGTCACCCTGCTGGACTGAGCCCGCTCCGCGTCGCTCTTCGCGAGTTTGTCGGTCAGCGTGACGACGAAGCCGGTCACCGGTTTGTGCCGCTCGATGACGGGCCCGTTCACATCCGCGAAGATCTGCTCGATCTTGGTGCGGCTGGTCAGCGCGTCCGAGCCTGCGAGGAAGTGGAAATCCGGATCGACCTCGGTGCCGAGCACCATGTGGTTCGCCAGCCGCATCGCCGCGAGATTCTGCCCGCCGAGCAGGGTGTGGTCGTAGGCATAGCGGAATTCCAGCGGTGTCGTCGGGTAGCTCCCGACGTCGAGCGTGCGGACGTCGATCTCGGCGGCGGCCGGGCTGCCGTCGACCTTGGTGCACCCGGTGAGCAGCGCGACCGTGCCGAGCGCTGCCGCGACCAGGCGGAGATGGCGTCGGAGCGTCATCGATCTTCCCTTCACTTCGCCCGCGCGAGGATCGCGTACTGCGCGGAGATCCGCTGGTGCACGTCCTGGAGCTGGCTCGCGGTCACCTCGGCGGCGTACCGCCCGAAGCTCACCCCGCAGTAGTGGACCGTGCCCTCCGCCGGGCCGATGTACTCCAGGCACTGCGCGAAGGGCAGGCCCGCCGGGCCGGGCACGCGGCGGTAGAACTTGCCGACCTTGGCCCGCCGGTCGATCAGCTTCTCCGCGGCCACGGCATCCCTGGCGCGGTAGACATACCCGCCCTTCCAGGCGACGGCGTCCACCCCGGCCGCCTCGAACATCTCGCTGTCCTTCTCCGGATTGAAGCCGATCTGGAGCCCGCCGTGCCGGTTGTAGACGCCGGGAATGCCGACCTGGCCCGGATCGTCGACGGTATTGAGCGGAAGGGCGAGCACCTTCTCCGGATCGACGTCCAGCTTCATCAGGTCGCCCACCGGGGTCGGCACGAAGCTCTCCAGGGCGGGACGCATCTTCTCGATGCTGCGGGCCACCCTGGCCGTGAGCAGCCCCGCGTCGGTGGCGTCGAGCTGCTGCATGGTGTTGTCGTAGATATGGGTGAGCAGGGCGAACCTGCCTACCGCGACGTACGAATTGATGCGGCCGTCGAGTTCGGTCACCAGGTGGGCCTTGGCCTCGGGGAAACCGGGAATCGCCTGCGGGACGGCCTTCTCGGCGAGGTAGCCCCGCTCCACCTCGGCGAAGGCGTCGACGGCGTTCTCCGCGTCCTGCTCGGTCTCGAAGAGCATGGCCACATTGTCGAGTTCCCAGGACAGCGTCGTGGTGGTGTCACTGCGCCCGGCGGTGACGAAGCCGGTGACGAACCCTGTGATGCGCGCATTCAGGTCGAGCGGATTGCCTGCGACCCGGTTGGCGATCGCGGCCGAGCTCATGGAGGTGAACAGCCGCACCCCCGCCTTGACGGTCGGCGCGTACTTGACCTCGGGGTCGATCTCCATCGGCAGCGGCAGGTGGTTGCCGAGCCGCATCCCCTCGACGAGCCGCGCCATGTCGATGCTGGTCGGCTTGTCGTAGTACTTGGGCTCGGCGGTCAGGTTCCCGACATCGAGCGCGGCGAGATCCACCTCGGGCCGGGCGGGCTTCGCCGCGTCGTCCGTGCCGCAGGCCGTCGTCACCGCGACGACCGCGGCAACGAGGGCCGCGCACAGCCCCCAGCGTCTGTTCACCATCTGTCCCCTCCGTCGCGGGCGCGGCTGCGGGGCTACCCGCCGCGACCGGCGTGTGCCCGCGAGTCCTCCGCTCGCGGGACGAATACCCGAGAGAACATAGCACCCGGCCGCGACCGGGGGCCGGGTGTGAAGCGAGGCCCTACAGGCTGTTGGCGAGCAGCGCGTACTGCGCGGCGACCTTCTGCCTGACGTCGGGCTCCGAGTCGCTGCTGACCACGGCGAGGTAGCGCTTGTAGGTGACGAAGCAGTTGTAGGCGTACTCCATCTCCATGTCGCCCGCTTCGTTGAGCCGGAGGCACTTGGCGCCGGGGACGTCGTTCGGGGCGCTGATCGGGTCGTACTGCGCGCCGGGGTCCGCCAGCAGGCCGTCCATGAAGGCGCGGGCGCCGTCGGCGTCGCGCAGGCGGTGCACGGTGCTGCTGTAGGCGACGGCGCTCCGGTCCAGCCCGGTGTCCCGGATCAGCCGCTGCCTGGCGGCCTGGTCGTCGACGGTGTGCAGCATGAGGTTGGGGCCGTAGACGGCGAAGACCGACGGGTCGGGGGTGAGGCCGGTGCGGTCCTCGACCACGGCGCGGGCGAGCATGCCGTCGGGGTCGACCGGCAGCTCGTCGAAGTCGGCGGCGGGGGTCGCGTCGAACCGGTCAACCAGCGGGACCTGGGCGCTGAGCGTCTTGTCCACCCATTCCACCAGGTCGGCGCTCTCCGCCTTCGGCCGCTCCACGAACAGCGAGATCACGAACTCGCCGCGGGCCATGAAGGCGCCGACGCTCGGCACCCCGGGGCGCCAGTGCAGGTAGGCGTCGGAGAACTTGGCCGAGGAGAGCTTCTGGTTCTCCGGGGAGACGGCGATGTCGGCGTCCTCCAGTTCGCGCGCCGCGGCGGCCGCGGCGCCCTGGTCCGGGAAGCGGAGCAGCACGGTGGTGACGGCGGTGGCGTCGGCGGTCGGCAGGTTCTCGCCCTTCGGGTCGGCGCGGTCCGCGCCCGCCCCGACGTAGCCGACCAGGAACTTCCGGTTCTCCAGCACGGGGCGGGAGACCGCGGCGAGCAGCCCGATGGTGTCGTCGACGGTGAGCAGCGGCCTGCTGCTGCGGCCGTGCGAGAGCGAGGGGTCGATATCGATGGCGGGGGCCACGGCGTCGGCCATCCGGATGCCCTCCAGCACGGTGCCGTGGCCGTCCGCGCTCACCTCGTAGGCGTGCCGGTCCACCTCGTACTTGCCGACCTCGAGTTTGCGCACATCCGGCTCGCCGGCGACCGGGACGCCGGGGACGCTGCATCCGGCGAGCAACCCCGCCGCGGTCAGAGTGGAAAGGCAGAGCGCGATGCGCGACATCCGAACCATCACAGGCCCCTCGATCCTCGGCGATGTGGATTACGAAGTTACCGGAACCGGCGCCCCGCGGCGGGGCGAAGCAACGGTGGGCAGCGGGACGCCGTAACCCGCGGTGCCATAGGCTTGATCGCGTGCTGACCACTCCGCGTTCACGCCGCCGGGGCGATCGATTCCGCGGAGGTCGGTGCCGGTGAGGGATCGGCAGGTCGAGGTCGTCGCGGGGCAGCACGCCGTGGCCAGGGTCGCGGGGGCGGTGGTGGTCGTCCGGCATCGCGGTGTGGCCGCGCCCGCGCCGGATTCGCCGACCGCGGCGGCGGTGGAGTCGCTGGCCGAATTGGTCAGGGAGGCATTCGAGCGGGAGGCGGGGCCGGGGGCGATGATCGCCCGCGAGGCGACCCGCTGGCTCATGAAGCACGCCGAGCAGATCAGCCCGGGGCAGCCGGTGGATTTCGGCATCCTGTCGGTGGGGGCGGACGGCGGGGTCGCGGTGTTCCTGCACGGTGCGGTCACCGCGGTGCTCGTCGGCGAGGCCGGGGTCGAGCAGCTGCGCGGCAGCGACGCCGCCTTCACGGTGGACCGGGTGGCGCCGGTGCCCGCGCGCGCGGCCGCGCTCTTCGTCGACGACCGGAACGGCCGGATTCCCGAGCTGCCCGCGGAGCGCGGCATCGGCTGGCTGGTCGAGGGGATCGCGCTGGGCGCGGGGGCGATCCTCTGGTCGGACGCTGTCCGGGCCGGAAGCGCGCCCCCGAGCAGCGGCGACCAGGGTGCAAGCGACCCGAGCGGCGCGCACCGCAGGGCCGAGCCGTCGCCGATTCCGACCGCGCGGATCGAGCGTGCCCCGCGCCGGGAGCGCGCCGAGCCCAGAAACGCGCAGGTCCAACGCCGGGAGCGAGCCGAGCCAGAGGACGAGCAGGCCCAGCGCCGGGAGCAGGCCGAGCCGCGGGACGAGACCGAGGCCGCCGCCACCGCGCTGCTCGACCAGGTCGAGGCCACCGACGCGCTGCCCGCGGTCGGCACCGGCGCCCGCGCGGTCACCATGCCGCCGGACCCGCACCGCGCGCCGACCGAGCACGGCACCAACCCCGCGCCGCCGCCCGACCCGGAGCTGCAGCGCAGGCTCGAGGCGACCGCGCGGGCGGCCCCGCTCAACGTCAAGGTCATGGGGTTCAAGTGCGCGCGGGCGCACCCGACCGACCCGCGCTCGGCGTTCTGCACCGTCTGCGGCATGCCGGTGGACCAGACCCAGCCGCTGATCGAGGTGATCCGCCCCCCGCTCGGGCTGCTGCTGCTCGACGACGGCATGACCTACCTGCTCGCCGCGGACGCGGTGATCGGCCGCGACCCGGACCACTCCGAGTCGGTGAACCGCGGCATGGTGCCGCTCAAGGTGGAGGACAGCTCGGGCGGCATGTCCAGGGCGCACGCCGAGATCCGGCTCCTGAACTGGGACGTCGCCGTCCTCGACCTGGGCTCCACCAACGGAACCAGGACGAGAATGCCCGGCTACCGCGACTGGCTCCGCCTCGCCCCACACCAGCCCATGCTCCTGGTCCCCGGCGCCGAGGTCATGATCGGCAACCGAGTCCTCCGCTTCGAACCGGCAGCGCCACCGCCCTTCGGGAGATAAGTCTCCCGAAGGGGGCGAGTCTTACGAGCCCCGTTCGCGGCCCGTCTCGTCGTTCAGCGCTCGAAGCGCATGCGCCACAGGCGCGAGTCTCGAG